>DATBIP010000024.1:0-6079 GCA_036556885.1 Nitrosopumilaceae archaeon | reverse complement strand
GGGAAAAGTGAACGATTGATTGGAGAAGTCTTCAAAGACATGAGAAATGAAATTGTGATTTCAACAAAATATGGATATGACTTTGAAAATGTGGAGCAAATTGGTCACAATGAGTTACCACAAAAGTTTGATCCCACGTTTACAGAAAATGCTTTAAAAAATAGTTTGAATCGTTTGCAAACTAATTATGTAGATGTGTATGGATTACATAATCCCAAATTGCGGCATATTCGTGATGATACAATATTTCAGGTCCTGGATAAAAAAATTGAAGATGGAAAAATTAAGACCTGTCAAGTAGCATTAGGACCTGCAATAGGATGGACACAAGAAGGTATAGAGGCAATGAATAGAAAAAATATTTCTGCAGTTCAAACAGTTTATAACATTTTAGAGCAAACTCCAGGAAATGAATTAATCAATAATGGAGAGAGAAAAGATGTTGGTATACTAGTAAGAGTCCCTGACGCGTCGGGACTTCTAACCGGTAAAGTGAATGCAGATACCAAAATAAGTGAAAAAGATCATCGTAAAGAACGTACTCGTGAATGGAGAAAATCTGCGATGGAAAAAATTGAACAGATGAAGCCAATTGCTGAACGTAATGGCCTTAACATCACCGAACTAGCAATTAAGTTCATTTTATCAAAGAAGGGGGTTGCTTCTATTTTACCTACCGTCGTTAGTATAGAGGAAATTGAGATGTTTGCGTCCATGTCAGATGGAAATTACATTCCAGCATCAGATATGAGAGAAATTGATGATTTGTATAATACGTGGCCCTCATACGAATTAAAAGCTACTCAATCTACTTAATCACATTTAGGAAAAACTTTACGCTGGAATTGTTTCTTCTAAAGAAAAATTCTGTTCTACAAAGTATTCGACACGAGTTTTTTTGAATTCTCGCGCACTAAATAAAATCTTGTAATCACTTACGTTAATCTGGTTTTGAATTGTTTTTGCCATATTTTCTGCTTCAGCTTCAGATTTACAGTGAATCATAGAAAATACGTTGTACGGCCAATCAGCATATACAGGTCGCTGATAACAGTGACTCACTTGAGGGAATGCTCCTAGTTTTCCACCGACTTCAATGATTCGCTCTTCAGGTACCTTCCATACAATCATTCCATTTGCGACAAAACCCACATCTCTATGACGCAAAATAGCTGCAAATCTTCTCATGACGCCAATTTCTTCATAATACTTTAGTTTCTCAAACACCTGTTCTTCAGTCATTCCGAGCTTGTGTGCAGAATTTAAGAACGGTCTATCTACAATTTCAAGATCTTTTTGCAATTCTCGAATAAACTCCTTATCATCTTCGGTTGCTACAAATTTTACATCACTTACTTTTTTCTTTTCTTCTGATGGTTTAATCTCATGCTTTTTTTCTTCAACCATGTCTAGCTTGACACCAATTTTAAAGAGTTGAATTGTTGGAAGCAATCTAACTTTCTTAATACCAGGAAGTTTTGAGAATTTATCTACCTCAGTTTTTAAATCAGCACCTGGTGGAACTGCTAAAGTGAACCATAAATTAAATTGATGATTTCTTTCATAGTTGTGACTTACACCTGGATGACGGTTAATTTGTTGAGCAACATGATCAAGTTTGTCTGGTTCAATTTCCATTGCAACAAGTGAGCTCTTGTATCCAAGTTTACGAGTATCAAAAATTGCACTGAGTTGACGCAAAATTCCAGTTTTTTTAAGATTGATTAATCTATTTTTTACAACTTCTGGAGTTACACCAAATTTTTTTGCAATCTCATGAAATGGTTGAGGAACTAAAGGAAACGTCCACTGGATTTCATTTAAAATCTCTTTATCGATATTATCCATTGTTGTGGCCAATATCACTGGTTTTTCTCTTGTAATTAAAAATGTAGCGTGATTTTTTGAATCTATAAATAGAATTTCCAATGTGCCAGATCGTTGATTGTTGACCTAAATCTTAAGGGAGGTTTGATCATTGTTGTTGGAGGGGGAACAGAAGCTCTAAAAAAAGTTGATTCTCTTTTAACACAAGATTGTAAGATTCTTGTAATTAGTAATAAAATTAATACGCAGTTATCTAATTACAAAAAACAAAAGAAAATTGAGTTTAAAAAAATAAAATTAATTGATGTAGATATTCTTTCTAAATACAAACCAGTTTTGATTATGGCATCAACTGATGATAGAGAATTAAATAAGAAAATCGTTATGAAGGCAAAAAAAATGAAATGTTATGCATATGCTACTGATGATCCTAAGATAAGTGATTTTTCACATCCATCAGTAATTAACATAGGAGATACTGTCCAAGTTGCAATTTCTACTGGAGGCCGAAGTCCTTTAATGGCCAAAAAAATAAAGTTGGAAGCAGAAAAGATTTTCAAAAAAGTGATAAAAATAGAAGACATCTATCAAATTCAATTACAACAGATCGCACGAGAAGCGGCAAAAGGTGTAATATATGCCCAAAAAGAGCGGAAAAAATTCCTCTATTCAATCAGAAATGATAAAGAGATTAAACAGTTAATAAAAGACAGAAAATTAAAAAAAGCACAGCAGAGGGCGTTGTTGATGTTGAGGAAGTGGAAATGAAGCAGAATATTATTAATGCAAGAGTGACATTTCGAAATTCGCCCATTCATATTCTTGAAAAATTTACTTTCAAGAATCTTGATGATGCTTATTCTCACTTTAGAAAACACTCTGGATTGTCAGAATGTGTAATATTACAAACTTGTAATAGAGTAGAGTTATTTGGGATAGCAAAAGATTATGATGTTGAAAAAATAAAAAAGACTTGGGCATCTCTTTCTGGTCTTGAAGAATCTGCATTCAAGGAAAATCTGGAAATAAGTGAAAATGAGGAAGTTTATCACCATTTGTTAAAATTAACTTCTGGTCTTGATTCAATGGTATTAGGAGAAGAACAAATACTTGGTCAAATAAAAAATTCCATTACAGCAGCACGACAGGCAAAGTTTTCAGGAGAACGTCTAAACACATTGTTTGATAAAGCAATTCGTATAGGTACTAGAGTAAGGAATTCAACTGGAATTAGTCGAGGCGGTGTTTCTATTGGTTCTATGGCAGTAAAACTCGCAGAAGAGAAAATAGATGATTTAAAATCAAAACAGATTCTTTTAATTGGTACAGGAGAATCTGCTACTCTAGTAGCAAAATCTCTTAAAAAAAGGGGATACATGTTTTTTATTTCTAGTAGAACATTAGAGAGATCTAAGGCATTTTCAGAAGCACTTGGTGGGAAACCAGTAAGATTTGAAGATGTTTTATCAGGATTTGAACAATATGATGTATTGTTTGTAGCAACTACTGCTCCTTACTTCTTAGTGACATTTGACAGAATTAAACAAGCCATGGAGAGTAAACAAAATGGTATCATGATTTTGGATTTATCAAATCCTAGGACAGTAGATGAAAAAGTTGCAACGCTTCCAGGAATAAAGCTGATGAATCTTGATCAAATAGCAGAAATGGTAGATAAGAATATGAGAAGTCGAATAGGAAAGGTTTCAACCATTGAAGATATAATTAGAGAAGAATTACCAATAGTAGATGCTTCCATGAAACGACTAGACGCAGAACCAATTGTTAAAGATGTATTCAAAAATATAGATTTACTTCGTTCAAAAGAATTCCAAAAAGCACTTCAATTGTTAGGAAATACTGATGAAAAACAGATGAAAATTATTGAAGAGTTAACAAAAGCAATTGTAGAAAGTATTGTATCAGCACCTATGAATAATCTTAGAAAAGCATCAGAACAAGGAAACATAGAATTAGTTGATGCCGCAAGCAAACTTTTTGATTATAATAAAAAAGATTAGTTATTTTTCCGACTAGAATTATATAACTAACAAAGAGAGATTTTCGACATGTCATCTTTTCCTAGTCGACGTCTTAGAAGATTACGAAAAAGTGAAAAAATTAGAGATTTAATGCAGGAAACCAGACTCTCTGTAAAGGATTTCATTTGTCCTGTCTTTATTCAAGAGGATTTGAAAAATTCTCTTAAGATTGAATCGATGCCAGATATTGAAAGATTTCCTCTAACAAAAGTAAATGATGAAGTAGGTAGAATTGTTGATTTGGGAATTCCTGCCATAATGCTTTTTGGAATTCCAGCCTCAAAGAATGATGCAGGTACAGCGGCATTTGATGAAAAGGGGATAGTCCAAAAAGCAATATCTGAAGTTCGAAAGAATTTTGGGGATAAAATTGCGATAATGGCAGATGTATGTCTCTGTCAATATACTACATCAGGACATTGTGGATTGATCAAAGGAAATAAAATCGATAATGATTCAAGTATAGAAACTCTTGCAAAGATCGCAGTGAGCCAAGCAAATGCAGGCGTTGACATAGTGTCACCATCTGCAATGATGGATGGACAAGTAATTACAATAAGACGAGGTCTGGATGATGCTGGATTCTCTGATGTTGCAATAATGTCTCATTCTGCAAAACATAGATCTTCCTTTTATTCTCCATTTAGAGATGCTGCAGAATGTGCTCCCAAGTTTGGTGACAGAAAGACCTACCAGGTTCCATTTAGCAACGCCAGAGAAGCAATGAGAGAAGTTGAGATGGATATTAATGAAGGAGTGGATATTGTTATGATTAAACCAGCCTTAGCATATCTTGATCTTATAGCAGAAACAAAACGACGATTTAATGTTCCAGTTTCTGCATATAGTGTATCTGGAGAATATTCTCTTGTAAAAGGGGCTGCTAAACAGGGTTGGATTCAAGAAAAAGAAGTAATCACAGAGATTCTTTATTCTATTAAACGAGCAGGTGCAGACATGATAGTTACATATTTTGCAAAAGCTGCTGCAAATATTCTCAATGAATAGATCATGAGAGATGACCAGAGATTCGAAATTGAACGTGCTTTTGACCTCTTACCTCATGTGGTAGGAGCAAGCTGGGCAGTTATGTGGTTTCGGTTAAATGAAATAAAAAAACCGTCTAAAGAGGAATTTCGAGTGAAAGTTATAGAATACTTTGATTTGCTCAATCCTCTCTTTGACTCTTTTACTAACAAGAATGGATTTGATGATATCAAAAATTACATCAAACATCGTAGAATCGAAGAGATTGAGAAGATAAAAAATGGAGAGAATAAAGAGATTGAAAGAAGATATGAACGATATATTGACTATGGTTAAATTTCAGTTTTGAGATCATTTAGAAATTTTTTAAGAATCTTGGTTCTTCGTTTTGCCTCATTTTTTGCAAATCTTGTATTCATTCTAGTCTGAAGAAGGAGAAGCTTTTTGTAAAAATGATCCACTGCCCATTTTTGGTCATCTGGTTTTCGATTTGAACAAAATGGATCATATTTGTTATAAAAAGGTCGGTTCTCGCCACCACTCACAGCAAAAGTTCTAGCAATTCCAATTGACCCTAAAGCATCTAGTCTATCAGCGTCTTGAAGTATTTTGCCTTCTAGTGTTTTTGGTTTTTTATTTTTTGAAAAACTATGGCTTTCTATTGCATCCATAATTATTTTTATTTCAGTCATTGAAAAATTAAATCTTTTAAGAATTTTTTTTGCTTTAATAGCACTTTTGGTAGAAGCGGTTTTTGATCTTTTATCAGATTTTGGAAAAGATATAATGTCGTGGAGTAAGACGGCGGATAGTACAAGTTTTTTATCAGCTTTTTCGCTTTTACAGATTTTTTCTGCATTTTTATAGACTCTTAGAATGTGTTCAAAGTCGTGAGCAGGATCATTTTTTGCTACAATTTTTTTTACTTCATTTTGTAGTTTTATTAGATTTTTCAAATTAAAATCTCCAAATTTTTGGCTTTATTAGTTTGAGTTTTTTCTGCGTAAATAACACATTCCAGTTTATGCTGGAAAATAAAATTAAAAACAGTATACCAACTATATCTGCAATTAAAATTCCAATGAGTCGATCCCCAAAGAGATTTAGAAATGGATCTAATACCTGGCGGCTTATTGTTAGCATTATATAGTAAGAAAGCAATCTTCCAAACCAAAATCCTACATATAGCCCAATACTCTTTGCTCGAATTAATCCATAAGCCA
>DATBIP010000023.1:0-5936 GCA_036556885.1 Nitrosopumilaceae archaeon | reverse complement strand
TATTGCTTTATGTATTGGTCCTAAAGGAATGGCAAAGACACCTCAAGAAAAACTAGATACTGCCAAACTTTTACTTGATACAGGAAAACAGTATGGATTAAAACCAGAGCAGTTTATTTTTGATGTTCTAACTTTTACTTTAGCTACTGGAGAAGCTGAATTTGTAGACGCAGGAAAAAATACTCTAGAAGGAATTAAACTGGTTAAAGATAACCTTCCAAACTCTTTTACAGTCCTTGGTTTGAGCAATATCAGCTTTGGACTAGTCCCATATGCAAGAAAAATTCTCAATTCAGTTTTCTTATACCATGCAGTAAAATCAGGCCTTGATAGTGCCATTGTAAATGCAAAAGAGATTATTCCATATGGAGAAATAGATGATAAAGAAAAAAAACTAGCAGAAGACCTTATTTTCAATAAACATCCAAGTGCTCTCTCAGATCTAATTACATATTTTGAAAAAACAGGCACACAAGCTGGCACCGTAACAAAAAAAGTCGACATTGATCCTACCTGGAGTGCAGGAAAAAAATCTAACTTTAGAATAGTCAATAGGCTCAAGGATGGGATAGAAAAAGACGTAGTTGTAGCAATTGCAGAAAAAATTTCTAAAACCGAGTTGCTAAAAGAAAAAAATGGAACTCTAATTCTTGATGTACCTAAGAAAGAAACTCACGAGGGTGCAATAAAGACACTTAACGAGGATTTGCTTCCAGCCATGAAAGAGGTTGGTGACAAGTTTGGAGCAGGCGAGCTCATCTTACCATTTGTTCTAAAGTCTGCAGAGTGCATGAAGGCTGCTGTAGTTGAACTTGAAAAATATCTTCTAAAGGAAGAGGGAACAAGCAAAGGAAAATTAGTCTTGGGAACCGTATATGGAGATGTTCACGATATTGGGAAGAATCTGGTAAAAACAATTTTTGAAAACAATGGGTACACTGTATATGATCTAGGAAAGCAAGTCCCATTACAAAAATTTCTTGAAAAAATCAATGAAGTAAACCCAGATGCCATAGGACTATCTGCTTTACTTGTATCTACTTCAAAACAAATGCAATTTTTTGTAGAACATGCAAGAAAAACAAACATGAACATTCCAGTTTTGTGTGGGGGTGCAGCAATTAACAGTAACTACATTAACAGAATTGCAAAGGAAGGCGGAATATACGAATCTGGAGTTTTCTACTGTAACACAATGTTTGAAGGACTAAAGACAATGGATAAGCTTGTTTCAGAAGAAAAAGAAACCCTTCTAAAAAAATGGAAGGAAAGATTAGAACAGTGGAAAGAAACCTCCAAAGAAAAGGAAGATTTTGCAAGTCTTCCCCATAGCGGAATTAAACCTGTGACGCCACCTATTGCTCCGACTACAGGAATTCCAATTCGACTAAAGCCAAAACAGGCTGACATCGAAGAGATTTGGAAATTAATTGACAAAAAATCTTTATTCAAATTGTCATGGGGTCTTCGGGGTAAGGCAGGAAAAGATTCAGAAGATGATCATGAACAATTACTTGAAGAATGGAAAAGACGTATACGAGATGAACATCTTTTTGAGCCACAATCTGTTTATGGCTATTTCAAATGTCACAATAAAAATGGAAAATTAGAAGTAGAACATCAAAGCGGTGAAAGAATAGTCTTTGAGTTTCCAAGATCGTCTAAGAGTAAACATCTTTGTCTTACAGATTACTTTGGAGAAAATGATATAGTTGCATTTCAATCCGTTACAGTAGGAACGCACGTCTCTAAGATAATTGAGCAATGGAATAAGCAAGACAAGTATACAGATGCATACTATCTACATGGATTAGCAGTTGAATTTGCAGAGGCCATGGCCGAATGGGTTAATAGAAAAATAAAATCAGAATTAAACATAGGTGATAAACGTGGTCTTAGATATAGTTGGGGATACCCAAGCTGCCCTGATGTGATGCAACACAAACTTGTCTGGAAATTATTAGAACCTGAAAAGTCTGGAATGACACTTACAGAATTAGGCCAAATAATACCCGAGCAATCTACTGCAGCTATAGTGATTCATCATCCTCAAGCAGAATATTTTGTTCTATAATTTACCTAGGATATCTTTTGCACTATTGAAATCATTAGGGGATGTAACAAGTACATCTCCAGCAATTTTGTGAACCTTTCTTATGAAATCCTCAACTGAGTTTTTGTATTCTGACCAGTCCAATTGTAAAAGTTTAGCTGATTTTTTATTTTTTTCAGATGGCAATAATATGCATGGAATTATTTTAAATCCACAAGGTTTTAGCTTGTCAACAATTCTTATGACCTCATCTATGGAATGAATAACTTGAGTAATGAATCCAGCAGGTTCTGCTTCAATCTTTTTATGAATTTTATTAAAATCAGGTTTACTTGGCAAGGATAAAAATAAATCCAATTTTTTTCCATATCCTAATTCATTAAAGTGCTTTACAACCTGACTTGGAATTAACCCCGAATCTTTTTGTCCATCCTGAGATGCATCTCCTTTTAGAATCAATACCCCATCCAGTCCACCTGATACTGTGTCCTCCATCAATCTAGAAAGCAATGTAAGATTTTTGTCCCTTACACGTAGACTGACGGTGATTTCAATTTTAGAATTTAATTTTCGAATTAATTTCCCAGTAGTTACAGGCGAGATTCTTGGAATTCCTAAAACAGAATCCGTAAAGTGAATTCCATCACAACTAGCACTGATTTCAGATACTCTGTGTTTTACTTTGTCTAATAATTTGGTAATCTCTTCATGTGATAAATTAGAGCCTTGAATAATTTTAGGTGGATTAATTTCGTATCGTATAGTCATAATGTGGTTTCAAATTTACTTGATTAAAACCTTTGAAGGATAAAATCAATAACATAGTGGTGGCTTTATAGTAACATGGATACAAATATTCTCAAGGCTCAGTTATCTAGTAAAATATTTCCTGAAGCTAAACACGATGGTAAAACGAAGTTATCATCTGTACTTGTAATTATTTATGGAATAGAACCAAAAATCCTGATGATAGAAAAATCAAAACACCTAAACAAGCATGCAGGAGAAATTGCTTTTCCTGGAGGAAAGTGGACAGAAGATGATAATGATTTACTAGACACTGCACTTCGTGAAACTGAGGAAGAAATTAGTTTGAGAATATCAAGAAATAAGATAATTGGTCAACTAGAAAACGTACAGACTCTAAATTCAGGATATGTAATTACTCCATTTGTTTGCTTTCTTGATAATATCAAAAAGCCCAAGCCTAATTCTGAAGTAGCGTCAATTCTCGAAATTCCGTTGATTCCATTATTGCAAAGTATGGACGATGATGCTAACCCAAACCATCAATCACTTCAAGAGATGTATACATTCACTTACAAAAACAAGATAATATGGGGCGCATCTGCAAGAATCTTAAAACATCTTGTAAATCGTTTAACCCTATGAGATTCATTTAAAAAGAGCTAGACTCGCCTGAATTTTTATGGCCGCACACAAATCTGCACCGAGAAAGATTAGACTATTAAAAAAACGTAAACAAGCATCTGCTGTGCCAGCTTGGGTTATTCTTAAAACTAAAAGAACTGTTCGAACCAATCCAAAGAGAAGATCTTGGAGATCAACAGATGTAGAGGTTGGTTAGATGTCTCAAGAACTTGAACGCGTGTATACAATAAACTTGGGTAAAGTTTTACTTTCACCAGATAATCAAAGGGCAAAACGAGCAATCAATATGGTAAAAGAGTTTGCCAGACATCATATGAAAACTCAGGAAATTAAAATTGAAGAAGATCTCAGTCATCAAATCTGGAAACGTGGAATAAAACATCCTCCTCGAAAAATTAGAGTCAAGATGACAAAAACAGACGAGGGATTCATTCTAGTTTCTCCATATGAAGAAGAAGTTGAGAAAGTAACACAACCAACAGAAGAAAAGAAAACTAGCGAAACAAAAGAAAAACCAGAGGTAGAGATTAAAGAAGTAAAACCAACTGAGATCAAAAAAGACGAACCAACACCAAAAGAAACAACAGCTAAAGAATCAAAAACAAAGGAACAAAAAGCTAAAGAAACAAAAGCAAAAACTAAAGAATCAAAACCAAAGGAATCAAAGAAATCTGAAAGTAAAAAGACAAAACCAAAAAAGAAATCTAAATAATTTTTATTCTAACTGATATAATTCAATTTCACAATCGATACTACATTCAGGTTGTTCCCAATCTAGAGTATTTTCATGAGAAATAATCCCTAAAGGATCGTACTTGTCAAAATGTGTCTCCCCCTGGATGGTAGACAACATCACAACTTTGGATTTTTCTGCAGAGCTAATAGAGGGGCTAACGCTTGTGCTTTCTTGACTAAATATACTGCTTGAGATATTTGTAATGGAATTTAGTATGCCGACAGGAATATTGTTTCCACCAAGAACATAGAGTATAGTTCTCTTTACACTGCTTGGAGGTGCATCTTCATAAAGCATTCTTAACGAATCTTTTAGTGAATCTTCTATACTTTCAACGTCTTTGCTTGTAGATATAATACTTGTCTGTCCACTAATTGATGTATTTTCTAATGAACTAATTACCTTTAAGATTGCATTATTTGAAATATTGTGGCAAGCAACAGGACTCAGATCTGGATTACTGTCTAGCAATGCATCATTATCTAGCACTACCGTACAGCCTGAATATTCTCGTAGTCTTTTTAATGAAATTCCTGCGTGAAATATCCTGTCTTTTTCAAACTTGAATGGCATAATTGCAAAGGAAATAACATTTTTGTTTTCTTCTTTGCATAAGTGTGATACAGCTGGAGCAATTGCAGCGCCTGATTTGCCAGCCAGATTTGCAAGAATGATTATGGTGGAATATTTTGAAACCTCATTTTTAATACTCTCAGAAACTTTGTAGGTTGAACCTCTGATTAATTGAATGGACGGATTTATCACTGACTTGGTAGAAATGACTATAGAATTATCTGATTTTAGGTCTTTTTGGTCGTTGCTGATTAGGAGAATTTCAGAATTTAACAACTCTTTTGCTTGCGTAGCTAGCTTAGCCCCAACTCCGCCAATGCCAATGATTAGAATTGGCTCTGTTATCTGAAAGTTCATTTCATCCTATTCTGTAAAATACGATAAAAAACCTTCTTACGTAGCTTTAATCCAATTTTCGATCTAAAAATTTTAACTTGCGATCTTCCCTACGAGGCTGTGATTGATAACATCAATAATTTCTACCCGATATGTTTGGCCAATCTCAACTTTTTCCTTTACAAAAATTGGTTTGTAGGCAAAGTTCCTACCTTGTATTCCTGACTCTGACCTTTCATCAAAAAGTACTTGCCCTTTCCAACCTATCCATTTCTGATTGTTTTCAAATGCAATCTTATTAGATAAATCAAATACTATCTTGCTTCTACGCTTTATTTCTAAAGCCTCAATTTGTTCCCACTCTGCGGCCTCGGTTCCTGGCCTAGCACTATACCTTGAAAGATTGACAATATCTGGCCTAGTATTATTTAACAACTCAATAGTTTGTTCAAAGTCTTCTCTAGTTTCTGAGGGAAATCCCACAATAATGTCTGTGGCTATAGTAAACTTTGGAAACTTTCTTTTAATTTGTTCTACAAGATCAGTATAGGTTTTGGCAGTATGCCCACGCTTCATATCATTGAGTACTTTGTTACTGCCGCTCTGAACAGGAATATGAAGAAACTTGAAGACTTTGTTGTTTTCAAAGGCCTCCACAAGACCCTTGCGAATCTTTGGCATATACATTGGGTTCATCATGCCAACTCTAATTTTAAAATCCAATGAAATCTCTGCAACCGAATTAATTAAAGATCCCAAGTCTTCTCCAATGTCTAATCCATAACAACCATTATCAGTAGAGGTCAACCACACCTCTTTACAGCCTTCTTTGATCTCGTTTGTAAC
>DATBIP010000022.1:0-3604 GCA_036556885.1 Nitrosopumilaceae archaeon | reverse complement strand
TAAACGAAACCTCGTTCAATATTATATTATACTTACAAATACATAAGAAATTGTTTGTAATCTTATGCAAACAGAGAATTAGTAAGATTTTCAATAATTATGGAGTAAAAAAATCCTGCTTTGCAAAAGCCATGTTAATTTTTTTCATAGCTTCATCATTTGTCATTCGGCCCAAATTCCAATTCAAAACTATTTCAGCAACATCATTTAGTATATGCGTTGTCTTTTTCTGAAATTCTATTTGTTTTGAATTTCTAGGCATCAGAGATATATCTGTAATAAAATTAGTTAAGAAATTGTTTGTAATTTATTCCAAACATTTCAAAGCCAAAAGGCTTTAAATTTGCAATAATTTGAGGGCTAGCATGGCAAAAACATGGAAGGATAATGATGTAAGTCTAGATCCTCTCAAAAATCAGACCATTGCCGTAATTGGCTATGGAATTCAAGGAGACGCTCAAGCCAACAACATGAAAGATTCTGGCTTGAAGGTAATTGTTGGATTAAAGGAGGGAGGGGCTAGTTGGAAAAAAGCCCAGAACGATGGGCATAAAGTAATGTCTGTAGCCAAAGCCTGCAAAGAAGCAGACATCATTCATATTTTAATCCCTGACATGATTCAATCAAAAATTTACAAAGAGGAAATTGGCCCAAATCTATCTGAGGGAAATGCATTATCATTTTCTCATGCTGCAGCAATTTATTGGAAATGGATTGTAGCACCAAAAAATGTCGATGTAATCATGGTCGCACCAAAAGGACCAGGTTCTAAAGTCAGAGAAACATATCTTGAAGGATTCGGTACCCCATCAATTGTTGCTGTTAATCAAGATTATACTAATACTGCATGGGACAGAACACTAGGAATCGCAAAAGCAATTGGAAGTACAAGAGCTGGTGTGATAAAAACTACTTTTCAAGAAGAAGTAGAAACTGATTGGTTTGGAGAGCAAGCAGACCTTTGTGGAGGTTCTGCATCCATGATAACTAATGCGTTTGAAACTCTCATTGAAGCTGGCTATCAACCAGAAATTGCTTACTTTGAAGTTTTACATGAGTTAAAATTGATTGTAGACATGATTCAACGATATGGTATTGCTGGAATGTATCGACGTGTAAGTGAAACAGCAAGATATGGTGGACTAACACGTGGTCCAGTTGTCATGAACAAAGAAAACAAAAATCAAATGAAAAAAGTCTTAGAGCAGATTAAAGATGGAACATTTAATGAAGAATGGACAAGCGATTATGAAAAAAATGGCAAGAATGCTTTTGATCGTTATATGAAACAATTAGAATCACATCAAATTGAACAAGTAGGAAAAAAAATGCGTCAAATGATGTGGCCAGATTCTACAGAATAATTACATTAAAATAAATTTTAAATTTTCCTTAGTTTTGAAACGCCGCTAGTTATGTGTTCAATTATTGACTGTAGTGGTGTTCCTGGGCCAAAAACCCCAGATACTCCTGCGTTAATTAATCCATTTTTATCTTCTTCTGGAATTACTCCCCCTCCTACAACTAAAACATCCTTAATGCCTTTTTTTTGCAACTCTTTTACAACACGTGGGAAAAGTGTATTGTGTGCCCCATTTAGAAGGCTAAGCGCAATAGCATCAACGTCTTCGTCTTCGGCAATCTGGGAAATTCGCTCAGGTGTGGCAAATAACCCAGAATAGATTACCTCCATTCCCGCATCCCTAAATGCCCTACATAGCACCAATGCCCCTCTATCATGACCGTCTAAACCTAACTTTGCTACTAGGATTTTGATACTTCTAGAGGCAGTCTTTTGCTTCATGTAATAAAATAACGATCTTAGAACTTAAAATCTTTGTTGGATTATAAAAAATTGTTATATTGAAAAAAACCACTCTGCTGCATCTGTTTTAATCTCAATCCTATCATATGAAAAGGACAAATAGAGTAAAATTTTCATTCTTAAAATATATCATGATTAGACCTATTAATTACGCCTTAGAATTTGAACCAAATTTTAAGAATTTTACCTTCAATGGAAAAGAAACCATACAAATCCAGATTTCAAAACCTACAAAAATAATATCTCTTAATGCAGCTGAATTAAAAATAAAAAAATGCCATATAACTTGGCAGAATAAAATATTAAAAACAAAATTAAAAGTTGATACCAAAAATGAATTACTAATAATTCACTTACCTCAAAAAATTATTGGACAATCTTATCTCTACTTGGAATTTTCTGGTATCCTAAATGATCGACTAATAGGCTTTTACAAAAGTGAATACAAAGATGATAAAGGAAACAAAAAATATCTTGCAACAACACAATTTGAAGCTGCAGATGCTAGGCGAGCATTTCCATGTTGGGATACACCTGAAGCAAAGGCAACATTTGACATCAGTATAATTGCGGATAAAAATTTCACAGCAATCTCAAACATGCCAGTAGTTTCTAAGACAAAAATTGGCATCAAGAACAAGTTCCGATTTTCTAGAACACCAATTATGTCAACTTATCTACTATATCTAGGAGTCGGAGAGTTTGAATTTCTTTCAAGTAAGCTTGGGAAAATACTTGTAAGAATAGTTACAACAAAAGGCAATAAATCAAAAGGAAAACTTGCTTTAGATTTAACAAAAAGATTTCTTAGATATTATGAAAAATATTTTGGTATAAAATATCCATTGCCAAAGCTCGATATGATTGCCGTGCCTGATTTTGCCTCTGGGGCAATGGAAAACTGGGGTGCAATCACATTTAGAGAAACAATTTTACTTTATGATCAAAAAACCTCATCTGCTAAAACAAAACAATTCATTGCCGAAGTAATTTCTCACGAACTAGCTCACCAATGGTTTGGTAATTTAGTTACTATGAAATGGTGGAATGATCTATGGCTAAATGAGAGCTTTGCTACATACATGGCTACAAAAATAGTAGCTGAATTTTATCCAAACTGGGAATTGTGGGACCAATTCCTAGAAACATCTGTGAATGCTGCAATGATGTTAGATGCATTAAAAACTTCACATCCAATTGATGTAAAAGTTAGAAAGCCATCAGAAATTAGAGAAATTTTTGACAGTATTAGTTATGATAAGGGCGGTTGTATTTTACGCATGTTAGAATATTACGTAGGATCTAAGAATTTTAAAAATGGGTTACATCGTTATCTTTCAAAATACCAATACAAAAATGCTACAGGTGAGGATCTTTGGAATTCTATTGGCAAAGTTTCAAAAAAACCAGTTAAATCAATGATGAATAGCTGGATAAAGCAAGTAGGTTTCCCACTGGTTGACGCTAGCAAGAAAAATTCTAACCTTATTTTAAATCAGCAACGCTTTTTGCATGAATCAGATAAAAAGCATCAAAAAGGACTATGGCAGATTCCAATTTCAATTGGTGATGATGAATCTATTTCGCCAAAGTTAATGAATAAAAAAACTATGACTCTCTCGCTCCAAAAAGAGGTTATACCAATTGTCAATTCATCAAAAAAAGGATTTCTTAGAGTAAAATATGATGAAGAACTACTTTCTTCATTAAAGTCTCGGGTTGAAGAAAAAATTTTGAATCATATTGATCGATGGAGCATTCAAAACGATTTATTTGCTA
>DATBIP010000021.1:0-3096 GCA_036556885.1 Nitrosopumilaceae archaeon | reverse complement strand
GTGGATTATTTCCTGGAACGAAGATTAAACTTCGAATAAATCTTTTCATTGTATATCAAATCTTATTTGATAAGATTAAGATTGTGATTAGATTTCTAGATATAATTTCTTATGCTATAACAGTTTGATAGGCTGCTTTTTCTAATCTATTCATTATAGCAAACCCTAGCTCTGAATCACTAATTTCTTTTACTAATATAACATCTATGCCTTTTTTATCAAATTTTCTAAAAGCTTCAAAAAGATTTTTTGCAATTGTTTTATTGGTTTTACCAACAAATAATGTCATATCTGATTTATGTGATGTTTTTTTAGTTGTAGTAATTAAACCAACTTGTTTTTCTTCATTATGATATTTTTTAATTAAACTTGAAATTTTTTTCATACAATTCTTTGGTGTGCCCTTCACCAAAATGATTTTTGCATTAGGTGCGTAGTGTTTGTATTTCATTCCTGGTGATTTAGAAATTAAATTTTTTAGTTTTCTTCCTTTTAAGGAATCATCTAACTTAATTTTCCCCAATAAACATAATTCTTCATATGAAATTTTTCCTGGTCGTAATAGTACTGGAATATCTGAAGTAAGATCTAAAACAGTAGATTCCAATCCTATACTAGTTTTTCCACCATCTATTATTAGATCTATTTTTCCATCAAGATCTTCTAGAACATGTTCAGCTAAAGTTGGACTGGGTTTTCCAAACAAGTTAGCAGATGGTGCAGCTATTGGGGTAGCTGATTCCTTTATCAAGGAGCTTGCAATTTTGTTGCATGGCATTCTTATAGCAACTGTTTTTTGTCCACCTGTAGTAATTTTGGGCACAAGTTTAGATTTTTTTAATATTATAGTAAGTGGACCTGGCCAATATTTCTTCATAATCTTTTCTGCTAAAGGTGAAACGTCTAAAGCAAGTTTTGATACGTCTTGAAAGTCATTAATATGAATGATTAATGGATCATCAAATGGTCTTCCTTTAGCAAGAAAAATTTTTTTTACTGCTTTAGGATTTAATGCATTTGCACCTAATCCATAGACAGTTTCTGTAGGAAATGCTACAAGGCCACCGTTTTTTATTATAGTTGCAGCTTTTCTAATTTTAATTTTTTCTGGTGTTTTTGAATTAATTTTAATTCTTTGTGTTTGATATTTTAAAAACATAAAATGAAATAATGATTATTTTTAATTTGGCTTCATTAAGATTTTGCCAAAGAGACCTTTTCCAGTCAACATTTTTGTGTGAGCTTCTGCAGCATTTTCAAAAGGGTGTATAGAGTCAATTGCAGCCTTTATTTTTCCTTGTCCCATCCAGTAGAATCCTTGTTCAAGTTCAGCTCTTGTTCCTTGGGTTGAACCAAGAATATTTGTTCCTTTAAAGAAGATGTGTCTCAAGTCAGTTTTTGCATCATATCCTGTAGTTGCTCCACATGACACAAGAGTTGCACCGTATTTTAGCAATGTAAGTTGCTGGTTCCAGTGAGTCTGACCTATGTGATCAAATGACACATCAATTCCTGGAGATGCACCAGTTTTCTTGGAAATCTCTTTAGTAATTCCACGAACTTCCTTATGCCAGTCTTCCTTTCTATGGTCAACTGCATAGTCTGCGCCTAGCTCTTTTAGCTTGTCAAGTTTATCAGGGCTTGCTGTCGCAATTACTGTGCAATTGTAAAGTTTAGCAATTTGTATACCAAAACTTCCAACTCCTGAACCCCCACCCATGATTAGAACTGTTTGTCCTGGTCTTATTTTTGCTCTACCAACTAGCATATGCCAGGATGTCAAGAGAGTCATTGAAGCTGCAGCAGCTTCATCATAACTAACACGATCTGGAATTTTAAGTACATTAACTTCTGGGAGATGAGTGACTTCAGAATATGCACCCCACAAAGGTCCAGTTTGAAATCCCCAAATAGTTCTTTTCTCACAATCGTATTCACGTCCGTCAGTACATGCAGTACACACTCTACAAGACATGTTAGAATGCGATACGACTCTGTCACCAACTTTGATGTTAGTAACTTCATCACCAACAGCAATTACATCTCCTGCTGCATCAGAGCCTGAAATGTGTGGAAGAGGAACTGGAACTGGTTGCCCTCGCATACCCCAAATATCATTATAGTTTAATGCTGTCGATTTAACTTTGAATACTACTTCATTTGCTTTAGGTTTTGGCTCATCAACATCTTTAACTTTTAGAATTTTCTTAAAATTATCATCAGGTGCATATTCTTCATAAACAACTGCCTTCATGAATACGATCGCCTAATATCCCCTAATTATATTTTCTCTGGGGTCAGACGCGATTAATTTTGAAATCGCGTTTTGGTTGTTGTATAGACAGTAAAATTTGTTTTAATTGATCGTCAGTCACTGGAGGTCTGATCTTACCTTGTGAGGCTAAATTAATCAGATAATTTTCGACAGTGTTTGCAATATCTGGTTTTACCATCTTTACGTTATTGAGTCTAAGTCTGGCATCTGATGAAAGTATATGTTTTAAAATGATTTCCTTTTGAGCTACAAACTCAGCTTCTCTTCCTTGAAAATTTTCATCAGAGTCTGGCGAACTCATGATATAACACTAAGAGTAGACCTTCAATTGGGGAGTTTCAGCTGCAAGTTGTTTTAAAATTTCAGTTGCAAGTCCATCCAACTTTTTCATTCCATTTTTTGAAATAACTCTTCCTTTTCCTGCAACCTTTTCAATGTATCCTAACTTTTCTAATCCTTGAATGGCTCTTCTAATGATTACACCACCAGCATCTCTATGGTTTCTTGCTCCATAGCCTACTGCTTTGCCACCACCATATTCCTTACGAAAGTCATCAACTCCCATTGGACCATGAAGGTAAATTTTTCTTAAAATGGAAGCACATCTAGTATACCACCAATCTGGATTTTGTGGAGGTTTATTTGCATGAGAACCTGTCTTAACAAAAGGTGTCCAACTTGGTGCTGGTATATTTTCATTTTTTAAAATATCTGTTAATTTACTTATCAACAAATCTGCTGGAACATCGTATACTTTTGCCATAAAAAGTCAAACTCTTAAATCGTCTTATAAATCATTGAGCTATTACTTTACGATAAGT
>DATBIP010000020.1:0-4423 GCA_036556885.1 Nitrosopumilaceae archaeon | reverse complement strand
TATTCAATTATAATTGAATTAAATCATCTGCATCTGAGCGTATACAGTCTGTTCCTACAGCCTTAAGCTCAGTGAATTTTATTTTTCCTTTTGGAATTTTCCCTTCATTTTGTATATTTACTAATTTCCCAGCCACTGAATCTTTATGTTTTTTGCAAGTAACTCCTACCATGTATTCGCCGGTGGATTCAGCGACAGATATGACAAACTCGGGTGGATTTACACAATCTTTTCCCTTTTCTTTAACAGAACATCGGTTTGGAATCATTATACAAAATCTTTTTGAATACGATATTAAGCTTCGCTGAATAATATTCAACATTGAAAATAAGAATTGGTTTTATTATCTTTGAATGAGAATAATATTTGGATTAAAATGAATAAAAAGACAATTTCTCAAATGTCACTTAGTGAACTTTTTGGGGATTCATTGACTTCATCTCTGTGTGTTAATATTCAAAAAGGTACTAAAACATGGGTTGCTACTGGTATGCTAGTACAACAGTTAGAGTCATTCACAGATGCAGTTGTTATCAGAGATAATGATAAACCGATAGGGATAGTTGGAGGTAAAGACGTCATAGCTAAACTGATAGACGAGCCCAGTTCGGACTTTTTCTATAAAACTAGCGTTGAAGATATTATGGAAGAAAGATGGCCTACTGTTTCTAAAGAAACTAAACTCCATGAATTAATTGGATTTTGGAAAAATACAAGAAGGGCATTTGCCACAATCCCAAATGAGTTTTCAGATTATTCAACCATTTCAGCAAAAAAATTACTTGAGGTAGGGAAAAAAATTAAAACAAATATTTCAATATCTAAGCTTCCAGAAAAAAAACTTGTTACATTTACTAAAGACATAACAATTGGAGATATTCTAAATTTAATGCTAGAAAAAAATACAAGAAGATTGATTCTTGAAAATTCTAATAAATTTATTAACGATAGAATAATCTTAGAAAAAATTTCTGAAGAATTGAAATATCTTCAGGATGTTGAAAATTTTTTGGATATTCCAATTAGTGAATTTAAGCTAGAAAAGATAAGAGAAGTTTCAGAAGATCTATCTATTTCTGATATCTCAAAAATAATGTATGAGATGGAGCATCCATGTGTAATATTTCGTGATAAAATAATTACTCCCTGGGATATTTGCTTGATGCTACTTTCAGAGAATTTTGATGAATTGAAATAAGAAACAGTGATAATTGTAAATGAAATAGGCTAATTCTCAAGAACAATATCTTCAAAACGCCAAAATGATTCTTTATGTTTTTGAGAATAATCTAAAAATCCCTTTTCTTGTAACTGCCTTACAATAAAGGCAGAATATGCAGGAGCACCAGTAGCTCCTGGAGAATTGTAATTAATTATGTGAAATGAATTTTTTCCAGTTAATTCTAAAATATCTGACATGAAGGTACCTTCAGGGGTTATCACTGGTGTTCTTATCCCAGCAGTACCACGTTCTGTAAAGTATTCAGGCCTTATAGAAGGTATGAATTGTTGAACCCTGTATACCATGGCGGATTTTGAAACGGAACTCAGAAACTCTTTTGAAATTAATTTTAAAAATGATGGGTTTGTTAGAAGTTTGATGACATTTCCGGTAAAAATTTCACGAATTTTTGATATAGCCTCTGTCAATTCACCTGCATATCCCTCATAAGTTTCAGGACTTGCAACAGGAACTGCATTTGGGCCAATCTCTGTTCTTCCATCTGCTCGTTTTATCCAATGAGGATCCAAAAATGGAAATTCGGAGAATCTTGCTACAGAGTAGACATTAGTTCTAACCAAATCAGCATATTTTTTGTCTGCAACCCAGTATTCTCCACGAAAGTGAAGATCATTATATTCAAGTGCCAAGCCGAATTTTTTTGCAATATCAAGAGAGTTACCACCACTACAGTTTACTACAAATTTTGAAACAAGATTTGAATTATCTGAGAGAATTAATTTTACTTCAGAATTTTCCTGTATCTCTTTTACATGATGATTAAAAAGAAATCTTGTTCCATTTTTTTCTGATTCTTTTTTGAGCTCATTTGTAAAAATTCCATAATCAGTTGATACATCACGCTTGCAATACAGACCAGAATATGCTTTGAGATTTGGTTCCTTTTTTGTCAATTCTTTTGAATTAAGAAGTGCTAGCTGCTCATTAGGAATTCCATTTTTTTCTCCCCATTTTAGATACTTTTCAAGAGTTTTATGTTGTGATTCTTCTATGGCAACCTCAATAGTTCCAACCTCACTCCATGGTAGATTTTTTTTCTTTGCTAGAATTTCCCATAAATCTCGTGATAGTAAAGATGATGTTGCAGATTTTTTTCTTTTTATCGGATCAAGATAAAACGGTGCATGAACAACTCCAGTATTTCTGCTGCTTGTGTGCTTTGCAACTTCGTTTTCCTTCTCAATAACACAGACCCTGATATCATAAAGTGTTGATAACCAATAGGAGATTGTGGTTCCAAGAATTCCTCCTCCAATAATCGCAATATCGTATTTTTCCATTGTATGGTTTGAAGGCACATACAATTAATTGATTTTGAAAGATCTGAGACTGTAATTGACTAATGTGAAAGGTATTTGTTTGTGTGTTTAATTATACAAGATCAGTTTTAATATATCATATTATCGATGGAAGCTCGATAGAAAAGGCGATAAAAATGGGAATAATTCACAAAATAAAAAAGAATCTGAGGAGTACTGCCCTAGATCCAAGACTACTCATTTGTGTAGAATGTGGCAGCGATCAGATAGTAATTGAGGGTAACAATTTGCATTGCAAAAATTGCGGCATTAAAAGACATTTCAAAAAACCTTCACATAAGACGGTTTTTTTCAAAAGTGGAGATTTGGTAAAGATTGTTGAACCTGGCAAACCATCAGATATAATATACAAAATACGAAAAATGAAAAAATCGCAAGACGGCGATACCCTATATCTTCTCAAATCAGATGTTAGTGACATTACGCTACTTTATCATGAAAGTCTGAACTCTCATCTAGAAAGAGCTAACTAGATTCTAGAACTTTTTCAAGATAGAAATAACTGATAAAGATTAATTCCATTTTTTGGAATTCAAAATAATTGTTACAAAATATTAACGATTTACTTGACAGTTTAGATTTCAAAACTTCTTTATGATAAGATTTAGTTATATTAGTGGGAAAAATGGGTCTCACGTGGGTAGACAGATTCATAATTGCAGCTATCATCCAAGGTGGAATCATAACTGCAATGTCATTATTTGTAGTTGGCATACAGATGACATATACTCAAATAAACATAATTCAATATCTTTCATTATCTTTTGATGGAACTGCAAAATGGTTCTTTTTAGGGATAATATTTCATCTAATTGTAGTAATTGCAGTGGCAGTAACTGCATTATTTTATAGTCACATTGAGATTACTTTGAAGAAAAAATTTTCTAAAACATCAACTATTCTGGCATCAATTCATCTAGTTGGAATGAATGTAGGGGGTGCAGGTGCAATGATGATTATGACCTTTGCTGGCTTGGCTGGAACAGGACTGCTTTCAGTTTTTAGTGAGGGAAAGCTTGGCCCAAAATATCCTGCCATAATGGATTCTTTTATAGAACCAATCGGAGGATTTATCGCATTTCTAGCAATTGGAGTAATCTGTGGCGGTTTTTGCTTTGTATTGGCATATAGAAGTAAATCTTGATTATCTATTTTTACCAAAAGAACCCTGATGATCACTTAGACAACAAGAACATGCTTTTGTAAAACATTCTTTTACTGTTTCATGACCACATGAACCACAATGACAGTACTGATCGTCTCGCATACTGTTCAAATAAAATTCCAGTAGTTAAAGGATTGCATAATTTTTCAAAGTCAGAATAAGGTCACAATATGTATTGATGCATAAAAAAATAAAGTGTATAATGGGATAACGTATAGGGAAAAAAATGGCAATAGATTTTGAATATATCGCTGTTGAAATGACTATTCTGGCAGCAATAATTTTTGGTGCAGTTTATCTAGAGTTATGGTATTATCGACGTTCGCAAAAAAGAGAAGACAAGAAAACAAAAAAGATGATTTTACGTCTAATTGAGGAGGATTTAACAAGAAAACAGCGATTTTTAGAAGACTCAATTAAATTCAAAGACTACAAGCCATTTTTTACAAATGTGTGGGATTCAATAATTCTATCAGGAAAGCAAACCTTGCTTTCCTTTGAGCTCATTAATAATTTTGAACATAGTTATTCATGGATGAGATATTACAACACAGAGTTACAACAAAGAGGGCATGTGGGAAATGAACAAACTTTGTTAGAACTTCTTGAAGAGATAAAAAAGGCCATAGAATCCTCACAAAGTTTGTTCAAATAATGACAATAGATTATTCTAAATTATTGATTCTATTGTAAAAT
>DATBIP010000019.1:0-7606 GCA_036556885.1 Nitrosopumilaceae archaeon | reverse complement strand
GATTATGTCACCTTCTGTGAACAACTTTGTTTTTTCAGCTAAATCATTAATTTTGTACAAATTTTTATTTTCATCAACTCCAAGCACCATAGTTTTTCCTATATCGTTTTTAGAAATTGATATTATTCGATTGACAACAGGTTTTACCTCCTTCTCACCTTCAATTTTGACTATGGTCGTTTCATTTCCATGAACTTCCAGACCCTGATTTCCAGATTTTACTCTAACTCCATAAAGAGTGGTTTTTGCTTCTGGAAAAATCATCTTGGGGATCGAAGATTCGTCTTTTCCCCACAGCACTATCCTGGCAGAGTTTCCATCTTTACCTTTTAACCTGAATCTAAGAGCTTTTCCTGGTTGTCCACGCGAATTTGTAAATTCCATGGTATTGATAATTCCATCAATTTTTCCTGAAACTACTATATTATTTTCATTTTCTTTAATCGAATTTACGTCCTTTGTAATAGAATCAATTACTGGAATGTCACTTTTTACATCAGTAGTTTCAATACTTGAACCAGAACCAATGTTGATTGTAGGACTGCCAGAAAGATCAGACTTTACATAAGCTTTAATGATTTTGATAAGATCTCCTGGTTTAAGTTCATCAATTCCAGGCAAGTTTGCTTTCTCATCCCAAAGCTTTACACTAGCTGTTGAATTACCATCATAAACAGTCATAGTTCTTAAAAAGAAAGGAGTGCCATCTTTACGAGAGTATTGTTTTGCTGGAGAAAAATTCAAAACACGAGTTTCTAAAGAAATCTCTTTAGCCCCAACATAGAGATCTTTTAATCCCATCTCAACTTTTAGAGGTTCTGATAGCGGTACACCTAGATCTGATGCTATAAGGAAAAGCGCACCCTGATCGGTGAGATATCCCGCTCCAATTTTTTCTTTCTTCTGTATTATCCTATTTTCAATATCCTCTCTTGTTAAATCAGATCTTTGTTCGAGAAGTTTATTCAAAAGTGTCTCAAATTCAGACAAATCAGATTTTGTTACAATTATGTCCTAATAAAAATTACATTAACTAAAATAATGAGTAGATCGCAGGCCAAATCATGTCAAGTATAGTTGCGAAATCGCTTTACAAATCATATAATTCAGTAAATGCCGTTGATGGTATCGATCTATCAATTAAATCTGGTCGAGTTTTTGGATTTTTAGGACCGAACGGGGCAGGCAAATCTACTACAATTAAACTTTTGACTACTCTAATTCCACCAACAAGTGGAGAATTAACGATCTTAGGAATTAATGCTAAAGAGAACCCTTTACAAATAAGGCATCGGATAGGAGTTGTTTTACAACAACCAAGTTACGAACCTTCCCTTTCAGTTGAAAAATCCCTAGAAAAATATGGAATGATGTGGGATGTTCCAAGAAAAATCAGAAAAGAACGCATTGAAGCATTACTAACTGACTTTGATTTACATGAAATTCGCAAGAAAAAAACTGAAGATCTATCAATAGGGCAGAGACGAAGGCTTCAGGTAGCACGAGAATTTATGCATGATATGGAACTCCTTTTTTTGGATGAACCTACTATAGGATTAGATCCATACGCTAGAAGAAAATTACTTGATTTTTTAAAAATGAAAGTAAAAGAAGGAATAACCATATTTTTTACAACTCATGTATTAACCGAAGCTGAGTACCTTTGTGATGAAATTGCGATCATAAATAAAGGAAAAATAATCGCTGTAGATACTCCTGAAAAACTCAAAAATAGATTTGGCAAGAAAAAAACCATAAAAATCCATTTATCACAAATTCACGAAAATCTAAAAAAATTACTCTCAGAGGTAAAAGATTGTGACATTGATTTCAATCAAGGTACCATCATAATACATTCTGATGAATCGGAAGTTGTGCTGTTGAAAGTTTTACAAATTTTGAATTCAAATAATATTTCAATTGAAGACCTTTCTGCAATGCCAACTAATCTTGAAGAAATCTTTCTTAAGGTGGTAAATGATTCTAATGAATCCAATAATTAGACTTGTAAATAGAAATCTGACAATTGCCATCAATCCAGGTTTCTTATTATGGCAAGTAGTTTTTCCTCTAGTCTACATTTTTGTAGCAGGATTCGCATATACTTCACTTATTGATGTAGTACCATTTGAGAATAGAGATTTGAATTATCCAGCATACTTGTCTACTGGAATGATTGGTTTTAACATTATGAATAGTACTTTGATCTCTGGAATTATTATTTGGAATGATAGACGACATGGAATGTTTGAACAAATTTTATCGGGGCCATTTACTAGAGCTCATTATATTCTAAGCAATGTTTGCACAATAGGAATTGTTGGATTAGTAAGCGCAACTTTAATTGCTTTTATTGCCTATCCTGTTTTTTCTGAATCAGTTGAATTTTCGTTAACTACAATACCTATCTTAATTTTTGCTACAGTTACAGGATCTCTTTTGTTTGGTTCTATAGCATCAATAATTTCAACTCGATTAAGATCTAGTGAAGGATTTAATGTAATTATTAATACAGTTTTTTTGTTTTTTGCATTTGTAAGTACAGCATTTTATCCAGCGTCTGGAACGCCAGAACCACTTGCCACTGCATTCTATCTTAACCCATTAACATATCTAGTTGATGTAATTAGAGCTGGGATTTTTGGAAGCTTTTCTGATTTTGTAGTACTAGAGATGATGATTTTGATTGTTCTTGCTACTGGATTATTCATTGTAGCTACAAAACTGCTCACAAAACTAGATTTCTAAGATTTTCTTCTTCCAATTATCTTAAGGAAATAATAGCCCGGCCCAGATTCGAACTGGGGTCAAGGGCTCCAAAGGCCCCTATGCTTGACCACTACATTCGGCGGAATATTCTCCTCTACCGGGCTGCCGGACGAGATTTTAAGTTTCATGTCCCTTAATGTTATTTTCTATTTGCTAGACTACAATCTTACACGGAAAAAACGTAAATTTGAACTCAAACTAGTGATATTGCTTTAATGAGTTTAGTATAAGGATCTTCCATCGCATTGAGTTCCTTTTTAGCTCTTTTTTTATTATCCATATTTGAAGAATCAATGAATGATCTTATAGTACGTACTAATTGATTTGGTTCTGTCTCTCTTTTTACTAGTTTTTTCTTAACCAGATAATTTTCAATTATATTTGGAACTGCATTATATGAAATAGTAGGTATTCCAAGGAGAGCAGATTCAGCAGTCATTGTTCCTCCTGATCCAACAAATACATCAACACTAGATAGTAGCTTCTTACCATCTACTACTTTTTTAAGAATTTTTATTTTTTTACCAAATATCTGATTTAGAAATTTAATTTGTAAATCATATCTAGGTAGAACAACAATATTTTCAGTCTTAAACTCACTAACAATGTTTTTGATTATCATAACGGTTTTTCTACTATTTTTATCAGAGTAAGCAGCTTGATCCTCTTCCACTCTAATTAGAATAGTTTTTTTTCGTTTATTTTTAAAGGGAAATTTAATTTTTTTATCAAGATTTCGTTTTACAATAGTTGCTGCGTCTATAGCTCTGTACTGTAAAATATCCTTTTTATCTATTCCAAATTTTGTAAATTTATTTTTTGGAATTATCCAAGGAATAAGCAATTTTTGAACAAGAGGTACCGTTAATCTCATTACTGCTTCTGCATGAGGAGAATCTGAAAATGCTATGTGTTTTATACCTAACCCATAGGATACTCGCGAAGCCTCAGGGGAACAAAAACTTACTGCAATATCAGGAGAATATTTTTTGATAATTCTAGACAGTAGATTTAATCTAGTAATACTAGCATGTAATTTATCATATTTTTCAGCCCCTCCATGTTTACCAACAAATATTAGGTTCATTTTTCTTAATTTTGCCAATTTTGATACTTCGCGATAATTTCTAGAAGTACATATCAATTGATGATCCTTTCGTAATCGTATAATCATAGGTTCAAAAAACAGTAATTGCTTGGGAGTTAGTATATCAAACCAAATTTTCAAGTATTTTTGATTGAATTTGGAAGTTCAATAAGTTTTTCTTGGGTCATTTGCCTAGCTCAAATGAAATGGGAGGAGCCAAAGTTGTAGTTTTTGGGCTAAGCACAGAAGGTTATTCCCTTGCTTGCCAAATGGCCCTTAAAGGAGCCGATGTCCAAATTATAGATGAAACCACACCATCTGCTATTTCCATTAAAGCAGATATTGCGAAAACATATCCAAGTGTTTTGTCACTCAAGGAAGATGAGCCATTATTAGAAATGGAGCCAATTGACATTGCAATTTCTAAAGCAAAGTATCTCTTCTTTACACCAAGAATTAGGAAAACTGGTCAAGATACTAAAACCGAAGTTCATTCCAAATTCAAAGACGCTACTAGTCAACTTAAGAAGGGCAGTTCTGTAATCTACAATCTTGGTACTGGATTTGGTGGAAATAATGAAAATATCTCATTACTTGAGCATGTAACTGGATTGGAGCTTGGCAAATCAATTTCATATTACTATTTTCCAATATCAGACCCAACTCAAACACCAAACGTAATTGGTTCGTTTAATAACAAAAAGGATGAAACTCTTGCAGAATTACTGTCAATTGGTAAAAAGGAAAAAAAATTTGTATCTCTTTCCTCATCAGAACATTTTCACGCAATTAATATTCTTTCTAGATTTTCTGGGCTGTGTAGTATTTTAGAAGTTTGTAAATTTGCTCAAGATGAAACTACTAAGAATGATTTAGCATCTGATAGTTTTAATGATATTTTTCTTGATGATATGATAAATGGTCTGTATGATTTACGCTCATTAGGATCATCGTTTGAGGGAGCAAATACTCTAATGTATTTGGTTAATGGAAGTGTCAAAGGAATAGATGGTTACATTAAACGATTAATCGATGAAATTAGAACCACTCTAAAGAAAAATGATTTGAAAGCTAGTAGAACTAAAATTGCACTTTCATGGACATTAGATCAACATGCTATGAGAGGTGATAAAATTGAAATGCTGCAAAATCTTACCTATAGGTTACGAGACTATATCGGTGATGTAGAAGCTTATGAGGGTCCTGATTTTGATTTATTTCATAGTGATAAAACAACAGTGGTTGTAGTTTGCTCAAAATATGATTATGAGAATATTATGAAAAAGCGAAAAGATGCTGAATTAATCATGATTAAAACAAATCCATTATGTGAGATTATACAATAAAAGTAAAATTACCTTAAATGAAAAAACTCTTAATGTTAGAAAAAAATCAAAATAATGAAGAGTTCGAAGAGTCAGTTTCTGAGAATGAAGAAACTAAATTTACTCAAAACGAACTTGAAACTGAATATGAATCAAACAAATTACTGATATCTAAGTTGAAAGAATCATTAGCAGAACAAGAACAAAACTTAGCTAACTGTCAAGATAAATTAAAACGATCTTTAGCTGACTACCAAAATTTAGAAAGAAAAACAAAAATGGATATTGAAAATGGTGTAAATTTAAAAATTGACAAGTTTATGGTAAAGTTTCTTTCAATCTATGACGACTTTATTCGTGCAAAAAAAGTTCTCTCTGATGAAAAGATTGATATTTCTGGATTAGAATCAATTGTAAAAAATATGAACTCTCTCCTATCTGAATATGGAGTTTCTCCAATAAATGCACTCGGAGAAATTTTCAATCCAAACTTTCATGAAGCTATATCGGTTGTAGAAGATTCTTCACTAGATGATGGAACAATAACCCAAGAAATCAGGAAGGGATATATTTCTCAAAACAGAGTTATTAGGCCATCCCTAGTAGAAATATCAAAAAAATCAAAATTAGATAACTCAAAGGATGAACAAAATGACTAAGATAATTGGAATTGATTTAGGAACAAGTAATTCAGCTGCTGCAGTAATGATGGGCGGTAAACCCGTTCTTATCCCAGCTGCAGAAGGTACCTCCATTGGTGGTAAAGCATTCCCGTCTTATGTAGCAATTTCAAAATCAGGTGAACTCATTGTAGGTGAACCAGCTAGACGTCAGGCTATTACAAATCCTGAAAATACAATTGTTGCAGCAAAAAGAAAAATGGGAAGTGATTATGTCTTTAAAATTCAAGGAAAAGAATACAAACCTCAGCAGATTTCAGCATTTATTTTACAAAAAATAAAAAAAGATGCGGAAGCATTTCTTGGAGAAAAAGTAGCAAAAGCTGTTATTACAGTACCTGCCTATTTTGACGATAATCAACGTCAAGCCACAAAAGATGCAGGTACTATAGCTGGTTTGGATGTCGTAAGAATCATCAACGAACCCACCGCCGCCTCTCTGGCGTTTGGATTAGATAAATCCAAGGAGGAAATGAAAATTCTAGTTTTTGATTTTGGAGGAGGGACATTAGATGTAACCATTATGGAAATGGGCGGTGGAGTTTTTGAAGTAATGAGTACTTCTGGAGATACTCAACTTGGGGGCACAGATATGGATAAAGTAATTATCGATTATGTTGTAGATGATTTTAGAAAAAAAACCGGTATTGATCTTACCTCTGATAATACAGCAATGACAAGAATAAGAGAAGCGTCAGAAAAGGCAAAAATTGAGCTTTCAACTGTGATGGAAACCGACATAAATTTACCTTTCATTTATCACGAACCATCATCTGGAACAAAAAATCTGGAAATCAAATTAACACGAGCAAAACTTGAAGAATTAATCAATCCAATAGTGGAAAGATGCAGACCCTCAGTTGAAAAAGCATTAGAAGATGCTAAATTACCTAAATCTGAAATCTCAAAGATTGTGCTTATTGGAGGACCAACGAGAGTACCGTTAGTTAGAAAATTTATTGGCTCTCTTATAGGTAAAGATCCAGAATCTGGAGTTGATCCAATGGAAGCTGTAGCTTTGGGTGCTGCAATCCAAGCAGGAATTATAGGCGGTGAAGTTACAAGTGATATAGTTTTACTTGATGTAACTCCTCTAACTTTAGGTATTGAAACTTTAGGAGGAGTTCGAGAACCATTAATTGAAAGAAATACAACCATTCCTACATCAAAAAGTAAAGTCTTTACAACTGCTGCAGATAGCCAAACCGCAGTTACAATTCACGTTGTACAAGGAGAAAGACCAATGGCTGCTGATAATGTATCGCTTGGTAGTTTTAATCTAACAGATTTACCACCAGCTCCTAGAGGAGTTCCACAAATAGAAGTAAAATTTGACATTGATGCAAATGGAATCCTTAATGTTACTGCAAAGGATCTTGGAACAAAAAAAGAAGCAAAGATAACAATTGAGGCAGGTTCAAAATTATCAAAAGATGAAATTGAGAGATTAAAACAAGATGCTGAAAAATTTGCTAAAGAAGACCAAAAAAAGAAAGAAGCAATTGATATCAAAAATGAAGCTGAAAGTTTCATCTATACTACTGAAAAACTGATAAATCATGATCTTAAAGATAAGATTCAACAAGAAAAGGGAATTAAAATTACGGACGCAATTCGAGAATTAAAAGAGGTTCTTAACAAAGATGCTGAACAGATTAAAACAAAACTAGATATTCTGAAATCTTTAGTAAATGAAGTTACTACAGAACTTTATAAGAATGTCACCCCCCCACCAGGTACAGGTC
>DATBIP010000018.1:0-9518 GCA_036556885.1 Nitrosopumilaceae archaeon | reverse complement strand
CAATGTGTAAATTTTTTGCATGAGAAAGTGCCCTATCACAGGCAGACAATTATACTCGCCTTGGATTTTTGTATTTGTATTTGTCGATTTTGATTAGCTCAAAGTATGAGCCAAATCTTTTAGCATCAACTGAATCAAGCTCATCTTCATATTCATTTTCTGTTTCAAATGTTCGTAAAATTTTGTAATCCGTACTTCGTTGAGCAGGAATACGTTTGATTTCAATGGCAAGGCGTCTAATCTCTCTTGGTTTGAGAAGTTGTCCATGTTCAGCACCAGCTGAAGTCGAGATACTTTCATTAATCAAAGTACCTCCAAAGTCATTTGCTCCCCACATTAGCATTAACTGTGACATTCTTTGTCCTTCTTTTACCCATGACATCTGAATATTTTTGATATAATTATTTAGCATGATTCTAGCTATCGCATGTGTCAAAAGTGCATCATTTGCACTAGCTCCTTTTCTAATGTTTTGATGTAAATCATGTTTGTACATTGGTGCTTCATGATGAATGAAATTTAGTGGAACAAATTCGGTAAACCCGCCAGTCTCTTTTTGAATCTCTCGAATCTTTGCTATATGTTGAACTCGGTCATACGTGCTTTCAACATGTCCAAACATCATAGTTGACGTTGTTTTGATTCCAAGTTTATGCGCAGTTTTAATTATATTGATCCAATTTTTTACACTAATTCTCCCTGGAGATATTTTGTCCCTCAAAGTTTGATCTAAAATCTCAGCTGAAGTACCTGGAAGTGTATCAACTCCTGCTTCTTTTAATCGCACAAGATATTCATTTATTGAAATCTCGCTTCTTAGTGAACCATTCAAAATCTCTTCTGGAGAAAATCCATGAATGTGAACGTCAGGAATTTCTGCCTTTATTGCTCTACAAATATTCTCGTATAATGCTCCATCCATGTCAGGTGGGATTCCTGCCTGAATACACACCTCTGTGGCTCCGAATTGATGTGCTTCCTTTGCACGTCTAACAATCTCTTCAATTGGTAAAAAGTAGCCCTCTTCTTCTCTAAAATCTCTACTAAATGCACAAAATCCACATTGTTTAATGCATACGTTTGTGAAGTTGATATTGCGATTAATTACGTATGTTACTAAATCTCCAACTCTTCTTCTTCTAAGCTCATCAGCAACTGCTCCAACCAAATGAAACTCAATTCCTTTTGCTTCATACAATCTTACAGCTTCCTTTACCGTTATTTCTTTTTCAGAAAGTGCCCTCTCTAGAGTATATGCAATTTCTGGATCAGCATTTTTAAAAAATGAATCTAACTTATTTATTGCCAATAGTTATCACTCACCAAATTAGTTCCATCATTAATTTCTGCCATTTTTTCAACAAGCGAAGATTCTACCATGGTAAAAAATTCTGGATATACTGGATATCTACATTTTAGCGCATAGCCTGCATTTTGTGACGTGGCCCCAATTTTTTTTATTTCAGGCCATGAAAACTCTGGGTTAACATAATCTGGTGTAAGCGGAGAAATGCCACCCCAATCGTTAATCCCCAATGAAAGAAAAGTCTCATAGGATTTAGGTGAAAGATTTGGAGGTATCTGCACATTCATCTTAGGCATTATGATTCTAGTTATTGCTACCATCATCTTGAAGTAGTTTTCCTCAGCTGATTGATGATTTTTCATAATGGTGTCATGCTTTGGTTGAAAGTTTTGTAAGATAATTTCTTGAATATTTCCATATTTTTTATGAACATCTTTGATAGCATAAATCGAATCAATTATTTCAAAAGGTGTTTCCCCAATTCCAACTAGAACCCCAGTTGTCATTGGAATGCCTAATTCCCCTGAAATTTCTAATACTTGTAATCTTTCTTCAGGGTATTTACTTGGAGCAAAATGATGCGGCATATCTTTTTCAGTTAAGCGCTTGCTAACATTTTCAACCATTAGCCCCATACTGACATTAGTTTTCTTTAGTTCCTTTAGCTCTTCCTTTGTTAGATTCCCTGCATTTGTATGAGGAAACAATCCCTCTGATAACGCAATCTCAGACGCATGAACAAGAAATTCTGATGTTCTAGAAAACCCGTTATTTTTTAACCAATTTTTTGCTAGGCCATAGCGTTCTTCTGGGCGTTCGCCTGTAACAAATAATGCCTCAACACATCGATATTTTTTTGCAAGTTTGGCAAGATTTTTCACATCTCTTATTGACATCATTGAAAGTTTTGATTCTCCTGGATCCGATTTATAGGTACAATACGAGCATGTATCTCTGCAAAGATTTACTATGTTAAAAAAAGCCTTTTTTGAGAAGGTTACAATTTTGCTATGATTCTTGTTTCTCAATATTTGAGCTGTTTTGAAAAGCTCATCAGGATTATTATACGAAAATCGAAAAATTTCATAAGATTCTTCTTTTCCAATTTCTCTACCCTCCAAAACCTTGTTCAGAGGTTCACAATTAAGAGCAAGCTTACTCAACACCTGAAATACCTTGAATCCAAGTATTTATTCTTGTATCGTATTTGTTGAGGATGAATAAACAAAGTTAACTATTTTCAATCTGACTAAACTATCATTAAAATTTCATAAAGTAAGATTACTGAGTTTCTACTTGAACTGGTCTTTCATCTAACTTTACAACAATATTAGTAACTCTACCATCTCGTAATATCTCTAAAACCATTTCATCTCCAACTGACTTGTAACGTTGAAGATGAATCAATATGTCATCAATTTTTCGTACAGTTATTCCATCAACTGATAAAACTACATCTCCTCCTAAAGGATACTCTATTCCATTGATCTCTTTTGTTTCTGAAAATCCCCTTAATCCTGCTTTATCTGCGGGGCTATCTGCAACAACATTAACAATTAGAAAACCCCTAGCATCTACTAAGTTTAGTATTTTAGCAAGATCAGGATCAATATCTCTTCCTGAAATGCCTACCCATGGATGATGATATGTACCATCTGAAATCAGCTTTGGTACAATTTTTGCAATTGTATTTGATGGGATAGCAAATCCTACTCCAGTGAACTCTCCTGTTGTGGATTGGATTGCTGTGTTTATTCCAACAACTTCCGCCCTTGAATTAAGAAGTGGTCCTCCAGAGTTTCCAGGATTAATAGCTGCATCAGTTTGAATTACATCTGGAATAGAAAACCCCGAGTCTTGAGGTAATAGACGTCCTAGCGCACTGACAATCCCGGAGGTCATTGTTCCCGAAAGACCAAATGGGTTTCCAATTGCAGCAACGTCCATCCCAACCTTCAGATTTGAGGAATCTCCTAGTAGAAGTGGTTTTAACAAAGAAGGCTCTGCATCTACTTTGACTACTGCAATATCAGTAAATGGGTCCACTCCAACCACTTGAGCATTATATGAGCGCCCATCAAGAAATGTTACAACTACTCTATCTGTATTTTCAACTACATGCGTGTTTGTTATTATATGTCCATTCTTATCAAAAACAAATCCAGAACCAACTCCATTTACTCCTTCTATATCATTAGATCTTTGGATATTAACACGAACTACTCCTTCCTCAGTTCTCTCAAAAATCTGAATTAAAGAAAGTTCTTTTACCGATGGTGGAGGAGTTTCTTCACCAACAATACTTGGACCATGTCCATTTGTTATAGTGATTTCTGGCGGGGCAATTGTTGGGGGAGGAATTAGAATAAAAGCAAATGCCAATAAAACAACAGTAGCCCCTAATATGCTACCAACTATAATGCCAGATTTCTCCATGAGCTTAAAATCTAATCTACTATATCTATAACCCTTACTAAGTACTTTTTCTACACACTAATTGAATTCGTTACATGTTCTCTCATAGAATAACTTCGTCCTCTCCATGATACAGCGGCTTTACTCTTTGCTTGCAACATGCCCATGAAAAAGCCTGCCACTACTATGAAGCTACCAACAGGGGAAAACAATGCATAGGTAGCTTTTACATGGACTCCTTTTATAGCATCAATAAACCCAGCACAATAAATTAATCCAGAAGCTAAGGCTGCTGAAATTAATAATACAAAAAACGAAATTGTACTTTTAAAAAATAATATTGAATATGCCAATATGGGAAATGGCATTAAAAGTAAAAATAATACCGCAAAAAATATTCCAACTGCTATACCATTGTTTTGGAGAAACAACGGCACCATTAATCTCTTTAAACCATTCCAAAGAGTTGACCAACTACTTGCCCAAACAGCTTCTAGTAGATGTTCACCACGAACCATTTTTAGTTTGAATCCTGACTCTTTCACCTTTTTTCCAAGTGCCCCATCTTCAATAATTTCATGTTTTACCCCTTCATGAGTGCCAATTGCATCATAGGCCACTTTTTTGATAATGAAAAAACTTCCAAAAAAATATCCAGTTTTTTTAGAGGGATCATTTACTCTAAGTGCTGAAAAACGTGTGTGCAAAAAAGTAGATAGAATTGGCAGAGTAATCCTTGTCCAAGTATCAAGACACAACATTTTTGGAATTACTGTCAATGCATCTAAGTCTGAGGATAACAAATGTGATACAGCAAGTGATACTAAATTAGGAGCATATTTTGTATCAGAATCTGTAAAAAGTAATAGCTCTCCTGTTGTTTTTTTATATCCTTCCATACAGGCCCAATTTTTTCCCATCCAATCTTCTGGCTTTGGTCTTGCACTAACATGAATTATTTTTGAATTGTTCTCAGCATATTTTTTTAAAATCATCCCTGTAGAATCTTCTGAAGAATCATCAATCACTATAATCTCATAGTTTCGATAATCTTGTTCTAATAAGGAGTCAAGACATTTTGAAATTAGTTTTTCTTCATTTCTTGCAGGAACAATGATTGAAACTTTAGGTTTGTCAATATCTTTTGCAACAAATTTATCCAAATACGGTGTCTTAATAAACGAATTCAGCATAGATTTTATTAAAAAAATCCAAGCCACTGAAATTCCAAATAGAATGGAAGCTAGGATGTAATTGAAAATATCAATGAAAATCTCCATTGACTATCGCTCTGCTTCTTCTTTTATTGCATGTAGGGCTTGTTCTGTTCCATTTTTGACATGTTTTTTTATCATCCCTGTGAACATTCCCATCACACCTGAAAGTTTCATATCCCATATAGCTTCAAGTAATACCTCATCATCGATAAGTTTTAGATTAATTGTTTTTGTACCAAGGATAATTCCTTTTGTGAATTCGGCTACGATTTTTTCTTTTGGATACAGAGTTACCTCTTGTAAACATTTTGAATCTTTAAATGCAATTATGATTTCTCGTTTGATTTTATTGCCCTCTTTTGATATATTATGAATTTCTTTAGTACCTTTCCAGTATTTTGTTTCATTATCTAAGTCAGACACAATATCCCATACCTTATCAACTGAAGATGCAATTTTGGTGGATGCCTCAATTTTTGTCATGTTTAGCATCGAGAATCATGAAATATTAGTCTTGATTTTTCGAAATTCATTTTAACTTCCCGCAAAAACAAAGGTTATGCAAATTTCATATGAAGACTTTACAAAATTAGATCTACGTGTTGCAAAAATAGATGCTGTAGAACCAATAGTAGGAAAATCAAAAATTGTCAAAGGAATCATTGATCTTGGTTTTGAAAAAAGAGATGTAATAATAGGAGGTGCAGAATTTTACAAGCCAGAAGATCTTATTGGAAAAATTGTAATTGTTGTTGCAAATCTTGAACCAAAAAAACTTGCGGGTGTTGAATCAAACGCAATGTTACTGGCAGCTGATGTCAACGATAAACCATATTGGTTAACAGTAACCGATGAGGTTCCAATTGGAACAAAAATAAAATAATCATCCTATTCCAGGACCTTCCTTTTTTATTTCAGCTGGACGTTCTTCTATTTTTTCATCTAATTCTTTTGTGTCAATTTTAATTTGGATAATTTTTTCAATCACATTAATTATATTACTTGCTGTTTTATATTGTGGTGATTCAGCGTCAAGTATTTCACCAAATAATCCTACAGCATTAATTTTTCTGCTTTTAGCTATGCCCAAAATTAACCCATTGAACCATGTAATGCTTTTAACTTCAGGGGAAAGTAACTTTACATCTAAAGATTTTAAGAAATTAATTGACTGAGAGTCAGTTGCAACCCCATAGACTTTCGTTGCTTTACTCCCCTCACTAGGCAAATATCCTCCAGCAGAAATTACCATCCTTATGTTCCCCATTTGACTTACAATATCAAGAACCTTGTCTGCAATTTCAAAAACTGTTCCAGGCTCTTGTGGTTGGTTTTCACCAGTAAAAATCACAATAGAATTTTTTTCATCAACACTTAGAGTGTATTCATCATGTGGTAACTCAATTACTCCATCCTTAAGATTAACCCACGGTTTGTCTGCTAGAATCATCTGTGCGGCAATTTTGGTTTCAAGTTTTTTTGTAATATGCTGTGTAACTAAACCTCCAACTTTGCCCATATCTGGAAGTGAACTAATTAAAACAATATCTTTTAGATTAAAATCTTGAATTTTATTTACTAGCATGATTCATCCAACTGATTATACTATATCGACTTTACTTCTACTTATGCTAAGAACTGGGCTTTCTAAAAATTATTCATATATCATGAGTTTTTTTTCTTCAAGTAACGCATGAAGATTATTAACAGAACGATAAACATCAGCTTCTTTTTTTGCCCCAGTGCATACTAATTTGCCAGACGAGAAAAGAAGAATTACTGTTTTAGGGTCTAGCATTCTATGAATCAGGCCAGGAAATTGTTCAGGCTCATACATGCTCCTTGGTAGTGTTCTTGCAGCTTGTTCCAAGTGAATTTTTCCTCCAAGATTTATCGACGCAACAATATTTTGGATTTGAACAACGGCTTCATTTTTTACTTTAATGCCTCCCTTACGTAATCGTTGTACGACTGTTTTTACAGCTTTTCTAGACATTTCTTCGGATTTTGCACCTGTACAAACCATCTTACCTGATGTAAAAATTAGAGTAGCTGTCTTTGGATTTTTTAATCTAAATACTAATCCCGGAAATTGATCTGGATGATACTCTACATCTGGAAAATTTCTAGTAATTTCATTTAGATCCATTTTTTGGTCAACTGAAGCGGACGCTACTACGTTTTCAATACTCACTATTGGTTTGGTTTGAGGCATTATACACGATTTTTGTATCTATACTATAATAAAAGCAATCACTAATTTTTTACCTTACAGTAGACTATTTTTGAAATCACAAGTATCCACATAGTATTTTGTTAACGAATGATTTAATTGAGAAAAGCCGATCGCTGTGAATATTGAATTTTACAAATTTTAATGCTGACGAATTTTTTGGGATGGGGGATAACTCCAATCCAATTTTATGGTTAATATGGATTGTACCAATTTTTATTTTTGTATTTTATGGCCAACGAATTCAGCTTCAGGTGTCATCCAGTGAAATTAAAAAAAACATTACCAAACTAAAAGAATTCAAAGACAATTCAAGACAAGATTTAATCAATTACATTAAAAAAAATCTAGACACCACTAAGGATCCTACACCAAAAATTGACAGATTTATTGATTATTTTACCATAATGCCAGTTGACATGGATCCTGGGGGAATCATACCAAAAGTAAGACATGTGGTTCGTTCTAGAGAAGACCATACTCGAAAACAAGTAAAGTCGTTATTTTCCAATGTTTCTGAATTGGAAAGAACTAAAGTACAAACATTACTTGAAGTTGTAACTTCCCTTCAACTACTTTACAAAGTCGTAAATCATCTTTATCTTACTGCAAAAAAACAAAATAACTATCCGCTCATTTTACCTCTACAAATGATGTTGCCTTTTATCATGGAAGAAGCAACTGCACTAAACGATGCTGTTCCTACACTAAAACAAGGACAACCAATAGGTGATGGAATAGGACCTATGGTAGTAGGTAAAATGATGCTTGGAATAAAAAAACAAAATATTTCATTTGAAACAGTTTTGACTCAAACAGACTATGAAGGAAGAAAACTATTGTTGATGAAGGCAGAAGGACCATTAGCTACGGTAGGAAGACCAGGAGATGCAATTGAATCAATTGTACATCAAAACAAACCTGATGCAATAATTATGATCGATGCATCACTAAAACTCGAAGGCGAAGATTCTGCAACAATTGCTCAAGGATATGGTGCTGCAATTGGTGGAATTGGTACTGATAGGTTTCAGATCGAAGAGGCAGCAACAAAACACAATATTCCAGTTTTTGCAATTGTAATCAAACAATCAGTTAAAGAGGCAATCAATCTAATGACAAAAGAGATAGCTGACAAGGCAGATGACGTTCAAGCTCAGCTGTATGAAATGATAAATGACACTACCAAAACCGGACAAACCGTTCTTGTTGTTGGAGTAGGAAATACTTTAGGAGTCTCCCAATAATGTTCTCAAAAAAAGTAGAAAAAAGGGATCCCTTTACGGTTGAACAATGTAATTCTTGTAAAAAAGAAACAAAAAGAAAATTCAAAGAAGAGGATTACGTGTTCAAAGAAACCTCAGTGTGTAGTAATTGCCAAGGCCGATTAATAATAGTGAAAATTTTTGGTGAAATAGTTAAAGAGTAGTAACTGTAACACCGTTTTCTGTTGGAATAAATGTATGTTCTGCTTGAGCAACCCTTTGACCATTTCCTTCAATCAAAACCGGGTAAGCATGAACTACCTTTTTTTTAACTAATATCTCCAATAACTCTCTTGCTTTTTTTTCTTCCCAATCTTTTACCAACCATCTTAGTGCAAATGGTAACATATTGAAATTTGCCCAAATGTATTCTTGGAGCCTATCTGCATCCTCATTTTTTGTTCTCTTTCTTGATGCAAGTGCAAAGATATTCTTTATTTTTCCTTCACGTACAATGCCCATGCCATTTCCTGTAGTTACAAAGGGTTCACAGGCATACGCCTCATCGCCTTTGAATGTAAAAGAACCAATGGACCAAATATTTGGAATAGATTTTCCCGCATGAATTGTATATTGCGCTAGTGAATGCCCACTTAGATTTGCAATAGGTTTGAAACCAAGTTGCTTTACAGTCTTTTCAATTGTCCTTCCAACATCACTTGCCTTAACACCAATTTTTATCATCGAAATTGCATTTTTCAATGCCTCTTCTGCTGCTTGAACAAGGCTTGCATATTGCGGATCATAACAAACTGTAACAGCCGTATCAGCAATGTACCCATTTATCTGGGCACCAAGATCAATTTTTATCAAATCTGAATCAGTGATAGTTTTTTCATCATTTGGTTCTGCTGTATAGTGTGCAGCAACTTCGTTTAAGCTTGTATTTACTGGAAATGCTCGTTTTGCTCCACGTTTTAAAATTTCATTCTCTACTTCTTCACAAATCTGTTCTAGTGTAGCTCCGACCCAATTTTTTTTTCGAACATTTTCTCTGACTTCAGCTGCAACTTTTCCTGCCTTGACATAATCTTCTAACTGCACGGTTTTGATGTTTTTGTTGTTATTTAAAATCGTATCAT
>DATBIP010000017.1:0-9668 GCA_036556885.1 Nitrosopumilaceae archaeon | reverse complement strand
GATATTCTTTATTTTTCCTTCACGTACAATGCCCATGCCATTTCCTGTAGTTACAAAGGGTTCACAGGCATACGCCTCATCGCCTTTGAATGTAAAGGAACCAATGGACCAAATATTTGGAATAGATTTTCCCGCATGAATTGTATATTGCGCTAGTGAATGCCCACTTAGATTTGCAATAGGTTTGAAACCAAGTTGCTTTACAGTTTTTTCAATTGTTCTTCCAACATCGCTTGCCTTAACACCAATTTTTATCATCGAAATTGCATTTTTCAATGCATCCTCTGCTGCTTGAACAAGGCTTGCATATTGAGGATCATAACAAACTGTAACAGCCGTATCTGCAATGTACCCATTTACCTGGGCACCAAGATCAATTTTTATCAAATCTGAATCAGCGATAGTTTTTTCATCATTTGGTTCTGCTGTATAGTGTGCAGCAACTTCGTTTAAGCTTGTATTTACTGGAAATGCTCGTTTTGCTCCACGTTTTAAAATTTCATTCTCTACTTCTTCACAAATCTGTTCCAGTGTAGCTCCAATCCAATTTTTTTTTCGAACATTTTCTCTGACTTCAGCTGCAACTTTTCCTGCCTTGACATAATCTTCTAACTGCACGGTTTTGATGTTTTTGTTGTTATTTAAAATCGTATCATATGTGAAGCTTAAATTGGGGATATCAATGTGAAATCTGAAGGGATTGTGGTCTAGCTTGGTATGATTCGAGCCTTGGGCGCTTGAGGTCGCAGGTTCAAATCCTGTCAATCCCACTTTTTATTTTCTAAATTCTTTAATGTTAAAGCATCTCCAAAAAATTGTAGGAGAGTTCATATCATACATTATTGTATTATTTTTGCCAGACAATGAAGAAGAGTTAGAGTAATGATTCAAGATGATGTAATATTCTGTCTCACGAGCTGAGTTCTGGCATAGGTTTTTATCAAATTTTAAATTCTAAAAGATAATTGAGTTTTGAAAAACGAGAAATAATTCTGATTGCAGGAATTTTGTTCTTCATGATTGGGCTAATTCCATTTATGCAGCCAATCTATGCAGTAATAATTTCAATTATGATTTATTTTGGAATAAAGGTATTTGTTGGTAGACGAAAAAAATTAATTGCAAAAAAAATCGGTGAGGGAATGTGTGTTATATGTGGCGAAAAAATTATTGATAAAAAATGCCCTAAGTGCGATAGACCTTGAAAAACCCTTGAAAGTCAGTATAAATTATACGTTGAACTTATAATTATACGGCTCCTAATTGATGAATGATTTCACTGGTATATTGTACTTTTACAACTAGCTCAACTTTTACTCAATTCTTAACTAAAATTGCATTTTCAAGGAGAATCTTTAACGAGCGTAAGTAGATGATATCTAAATTACTTGTTGCAATTTTTGGGTTCCTTCTGTTAGGAGGTTCTATATTCCCCGCAATGGCTCAAACTCCGACTTATGCAGATCATGTTGTAATAAATGAAATAGACATTAATCCTCCTGGAGATGATTCAAAGTCTGTTTCGGAATGGATTGAACTCTATAATCCAACTAATGAACCAATTGATATTGGCGGATGGGTTATTGCATCAACTACTGTTCTAAAAAAGACTATGAAAATTCCTATAGGAACAATAATTGAACCAAATAAATTTTTGACATATTCTTATCAAACTGTTTGGTTTACCGACGTTTCTGAAATAGTTCAGCTACGTGATATGGAAGGTACAGTCATAGATCAAACTCCAAGCATTTCTGATCTTAGTAATGATTTTAATTCATGGCAGAGAATTTATGATGGATTAGATACTGACACCCCAACTGACTGGAAGCTTGCATTTTCAAACCCAGGTTCTTCCAATGGGAAATCAACAACCAAAACAACAACTGAAAAAACAACAATTACAATATCTGCTGATAAGAGTAACTATAATTTTCAAGACACAGCCATAATTACTGGTCAAGTCTCTGAAGAATTGTTTATTGAGAAACCGTTTTTTCAAGCTGAGCAAATTAAAATAAATGTTTATGGTCCAAACGGCTATAAAAAAATCATGACAGTTTTTCCTGATCTCAATTTAAATTACAAAACTACACACAGTCTACAAAAAGTCCTAGGAGTCAGTGAAGGAGTATATTATGTAGTTGTTGAATATGGAAGTGCAATAGCGTCAACTCAATTTACTGTTGGCGAAGAAATTATTCAAAGTGAAGAAGGACAAGCAAAAGAACTTAGTATCATAACTGATAAAGAATTCTACATTCCAGGTGAGACTGCAAAAATCACTGCCTATACTAATGATATAATTCCTTATGAGGGTTTAAAATTTAAAGTTACAAATCCTAACGGGAAGCAAATTTTTGATGGTACTCTTTATCCTGATACCACTGGAAAATTCTCAACTAGCATATTCATGACCACAGTTCAACCTGTTTATGGATTTCATAAGATTGTTGCAGAATATGGTACATATTCCACAGTGAGCTCTTTTGAGCTGACGCAAGACATCAAGGAAGAAAAAGTAATTTCTTTAATGACCGATAAAAAGGTATACGGACTTGGTGATACCGTAATCATTACTGGAAGATTAAATAATCTTTGGATTGCCTCACTAGACCTTGAAATTCAACAAACTGGTTCAGGTGCTTTGCATATAGATGCTCTCAATAGACTAAAAATTCAAGATTCGGTAAGACTTGCTGGTGATAGCACATTCAAATATGAATTTCAACTAGATGATAATCCTATTCGATATGGAGAGTATAGAGTTACAGTTTCTAAATCTGTTGGAACTGAATCTGTAGTATTTAATGTAGTAGAAAATCCCGAGGAATTTATTGAATCGGTGAAACCATTTACTGTTTTTACTGACAAACCTACATATGCTCTAGGAGATATCATAACTATTTCTGGAAAAATAAATAATCCCCAAATTAGTACCACTTATCAAACATTTACAGTTGATATTGTAATAAAATCAGTAAATGGAAGCAAAATTACTTCTTCGGTTTCAAAACCTACTGGATTCAAATCTTCCACAACTGAATACTCATTGAATGCAGTTCCAGATCAAGTAGGAAACTATCAAATTACAGACACCCTTTATGATGCAATTTATGGCCCTGGAACATATTCAGTAAAAGCAACATATGCGAATGGAATTCTTCAAGATTCAACTACTTTCTCATTAATTGATCCATTGGATATCGAGGGACCCATGGTTACTCTTGATAAAGATGTTTATGGTTTAGGTGAGGAAGTCCATCTATCAGGTTTAGTTCCAGGAACAGGAGCAGGTAAATCTGATGTGGAGATTGTTCTTACAAAACCAGATGGTGATACAAACAAGTTTGGTACCAACATTGACGCTGGCAAATTTTCATGGACGTGGACTACTCCATTATCAGAAAAATCTAACGTAGTACAAAATGAAAGAGTCAAATTTTCAAGTAACTATGGAGTATACAAAATTAGTATTTCACAATCTGGTACAGCTCCAGTAGTTGTTTTCTTCAAAGTATCTCCTAATCCAGATGAAGATTTTCTTAATATTGAACCATTAACTGTAACATCAGAACTTCCAGTTTACAATGTTGCTCAAAATCAAAAACTAACAATATTGGGCACTGCACTAAAGAGAGTACAGGGTACCCAAGGCCTGGTTGTGCCTGATAGAGTAGATATCATAATAAAATCTCCTACAGGAAAAGTAATTACTGAATCATCTGTATACATGGACGCTGGAGGAAACTTCCGCAGTATTTTCGATATGCCCGTTACTGTCTTTAAAGAAGGTATCTACAAGGTAACAGCCGTATACCAAGGAATAAGGGCTGAAAACTTTTTCCAAGTAGATAATGAGTTCATTTTTGGAGGGGATGAGGATCTCTCTTTGTTGATAGGCACTGACAAGGAAGAATACAATCCTGGTGATATTGTCCATATTACTGCAAGACCTACAAAATTGATCTTCATAGAAACTGTTCAAGTTGGTATTCCAACTGAAGAGCAAACCAAATTAAATTGCGGTTCTTTTGTTTGTGGAATAGGCGTTCCAATTGCAACTCTTAGACAAGATCCTACTGGAACATTCGTCTATGAACATATGTTTTCAAATAATGCAAAATTAGGTACATACATAATTACATTTAATACAGAATTTGGAACCTTTACAAAACCCATTCAGCTAGTCGAAAAGATTCCAGAACCAGAATTAGTATCATTTGGTGAAAGAGTAATTGAAAAGGCTAATAGAATAACAGATCCCTCTGTTACAATTACAGTTGGAGAAAAAGTAGTTGATGACAAAAAACTATTGCCTAGAGTTATTCAAGGATCTCTCTTTACTACATTGAGAGGCGAAGAATCTAATGTAAACCTCAAAGTTAGCACTTCGGATGGAATTTGTATTATAGGCACTGATTCACAATGCATGATACAAGAATCAACTAGAGTTCCTGGAGATATTTATCAGTCAATACAAATTGGAGATGTAAATTACAAAGTAAGATATAGCGGGCCTGATGTTCTACTAGAAAAGTTTACAATTATCCCTGAATCTTTAGATGCATCATTACCTGATTCTACATGGAATGTGGAAGTAATCAAAAATGAACAAGCATCTCGTCTATACTACAAAGTTACGTATGTTACTGTAGAATAAACTCAAATAAGCATTAATTTCAAAATAATATACATGCAAATTCAAGTTGTAATGTTAAAGCAAGATGATCCAAAAAAATGTACTGCAGCTAAACTAGTAAAATTTGGATTAGCAAAAAATGTTAAGAAAACAACGACAAAAACATTAATTTTAAATCCATTTTCAAAAAAAACCTTGATTCCAAATGACCAAAAACTAGTAGATTCTATAACTGCAATTGATTGCTCATGGAATCTAGCTGATGAAGCATTAATTCAAAAATTTTCTGGAATTCATCGGAAATTGCCACCCCTTTTAGCAGGTAATCCAGTTAATTATTCTAAATTAGATAAACTTACAAGTGTTGAAGCAATTGCAGGCTCACTTATTATTTTAGGGCAAAAAAATTTGGGATTACAGTTACTTGATAAATTCAAGTGGGGCCATACATTTTTCGAATTAAACGAAAATCTACTAAATGATTATTCTCAAATTAACTCAAATGAACAAATATCAGAGATCTTAAAAGAATACAATATTCTCAAATAACTAGATTAAAAATCAAAGGAGCTCTCAAGTTTATACTACGAATTTTAATTATGTAATTTGATTAATAATTTAGAATGTTTTCATTATCAATAATACAGAAATCTTCAAATTAATACAGATCTTTTTAAAACTAGGTGCGAGCTGGTGTACGAGACGCTGCTACGGCAGAGGAAACTCCTCCCTCCATGCAGGAAATGTGTTCCGGCGACGGTTAGTCAGAGATGGCTGGCAACAGAATAGAAATTAATCCAACCTAGAGTACTATGATGGCAAAACCTGAGGTTTCTAGAGAAGGAATGAAAGAGCTGACCCACATGGAGCAAAGCCAAACAGAACCTTATGATCCTGCACATGGTTCAGGTAGGCTGCAAAGCTAAATATCGTTAAAACAGAAGGAGGGTTACGGCCAGCACGCACACTTTAAGATGGTTTCCATCCTTTTGGCATGGAACCTTTTGAACTTGAACTAGAAGGCTCATCCTTCTTTTCTTGTTCATACACACTTTTTGTTTGTTCATAATATACGTCACCTTTCAACTGAGCTTCACCTCTAACAGTTTGATATCCTCCAGCAGCTGCACTAGTTTCATAACTCTGTAACTGTGATGGGTCAATACCTCGTTGACCTTGTCCTTCTTCAGCTTTTAGCTTTCTGCTACTCATAAACAAAATTGCTATTGCACCAATTCCTGCCATACCAGCCATTCCATAAATTATCATTACCGGAAATCCCCCAGTAGATGTTTGGCCAGCACCTTCTGGTGCTTGAGGAGTTACTCCAAGAACTTCAACTCCATCTAGTCTGTCTATTGCTGCAAATCCAACTACTGCAACATTTGCAGAATCTGCTGATTCAACAGACCTTATGGAATAATCCTTATCTTTTGTGAATTCAACAGTAACTTCTTTTTCAACCTGTCTTCCTTCTCTAATACTACTTTCCCCCATAGTAAAAGAATGAACAACAAATCCAGAAATTTCTTTAGATAAACCAAAAGTACTTGCATCAACATTAATTCCAGTAGGATCAAACAATGCATGCCAGTTTGAAAGTGGTTGGTCTCTAATTCCGTCAGCATTCATAAGAGGCGCTGAAAGAAGAGTTTCCCCTTCAGTTCCAGCAATAATTGAATAAGCATCTGGCTCTTTTGACTTTAATAGATTAATTGGCAAATTAATATCCACACCATTAATTTCAATTGGTTCATTTACACTCATACCCCTCCAACCCAAATCAACGATAGAGGGACTATTGGCAGAATATTTTCGTATATTATAATGTGATAAGGTGGGAAATAATTCAATCTTGTAATCTATTGCTGTGCTAGTGCCTTTTCCAGTTAATGTTGCACTATATGTTAAATGCAAATCACTAATCTGTGCACCACTCCCATCACTTGCAATTTTTTGATTCAATTTTTTCATTAAATTCTGAACTCCTGGGTCTGACGCATCTACTGAAAACGTTTCATGCCAATTCTTTAAATTTAATGCGTCTGCAAGTTCGCCGCCATTTTTATATTCTATGTAAACGGTTCGCTGGAATTTCATTTTGATATTGGCTACATCTGCATCAGGAAGAAGTCTTGCTTCAAGCTGGGCTGCCCATACTGATGTACTGCTTCCTATAATCAAAAGACCAGCAAATACAACAACTAAAAAAGATGCCCTCTTCACAAAATGCGATCGCCTCAGCGGCAATAATAAACTTTCCCTAATAAGGAAACGACCTATATTGAAAAAGTAATATTGAGTGACGATCGAAGCCTAAAAGAGTTTTAGAGCTGAAAAATATGATAACAATACTTGCCGGGGGAACCGGTTCCGTCAAATTAGTTCGAGGCATAGTTTCACAAACTCATGATGTTAATGTGATAAGTAACGTTGGTGATAATTACTGGTTGTATGGGCTGTATGTTTGCCCTGATATTGACACTATCATCTATGGTCTTGCTGATATTTTGGATTATGATAGAGGGTGGGGAATTAAGAAAGATACTTTTGGATTCCTAAGACAAATGGAGATTTTTGGTGAAGAGACTTGGTTTAGAATAGGGGATAGAGATGCTGCTACCCATCTGATGAGGACTAACATGCTAAAAAATGGAAAAAATCTTAGTGATATTACAAAATGGATGTGTGAAAAATTTGCAATTGAAGCAAAAGTAATTCCTGTTACTGATAATAGCGTTGAGACAAGAATTACTACTAACAAAGGAGAACTCCATCTTCAAGAATACTGGGTCAAATATAGAGGCAAGGATGATGTTGAAGGAATCCAATACATTGGTGCTGACAAGGCACGCCCAAATCCAGATGCCGTCAACGCAATGCATGATTCAGACCTTGTAATCATTGCTCCTGGAAATCCTCTTACTAGCATCGGTCCAATGTTGTCCATCAAAGGAATTAGAAAAGAATTGTCAAAAATTAAAAAGAAAGTAGTCGCGATTAGTCCTTTGATTGGTGATCAGGCAATTAGTGGTCCAGCTGCAAAATATATGCAAGCTGCTGGAATAGAGGTTTCTTCTTATGGTTTAGCAAAGATGTATTCTGATGTTTGTTCACATATTGTTATAGATACAAAAGACAAGGAACTTGGAAAGAAAATTCAAAACTTGGACATGCAAGTATATGATGCAAAAATAAAAATGATTAACCCAGCCGCCGAACAAGCTTTAGCGTCATTTGTATTAAAACAAATCCACGTATAATTTGAGCATTGCAGCTATAATTCCAGTTAAAACATTTTCTAGGGCTAAAACACGATTAAACTTATCATCAGATAAAAGAGAAGAATTATGTAAAATAATGTTAGAAGAAGTAGTTGGAACAATACACACTTCTAAAATTTTTGATATAATATTAGTTGTTTCAAAAGATGAAAATGCATTAAAACTAACTAAGCGATTTGGAGCACAAGAGATTTTTGATAATGATGAATCAGGAGTAAATCATGCTATTTCTCTTGCAGACAATTTTCTTGCAAACAATGGATGTAATACATCAATTGTTTTTCCACAAGACATCCCATTTATGCAAACTGAAGACATTGAAAATCTAATTCGGTTTCAAAAATCTCCCAAATCTGTTTTAGTTGTACCATCTCGTCGTTTTGATGGGACAAATGCATTACTTAGAAGTCCATCTAATTTAATGGGCACCCATTATGATGAAGATAGCTACAAAATTCATTTACATGTAGGAAAATCCCTCACCAATAACACTTCTCTAGTTCTACTAAGAAGAATAATGTTTGATATTGATAATCAGGAAGATTTGAAACTATTACTAACACAAAATGAAAAATCTCACTTGGAAGATCTAGCCGAATTTCGTATCTAATGCGAAAATTAATCTATAAACTTATAAGCAACTGAACAGCAATGCATAAATACGAGAATTTATCGAGCGGCGAGATGTTATTGATATGGTAAAGGGTGCTAATCTTAAAGACAGATGCCCAAGATGTGGGCAAGGAACAGTTGTTACGGATACTAATACTGGAGAGAATTTTTGTGGAAAGTGCGGATTTGTTCTAACAGATCAGGCAGTGGAATCCGGTCCTGAATGGCGTTCTTTTTCTAAAGAAGAACACGAAGGCCGGAGCCGTGCAGGCGTTCCTACATCACTTGCTATGCATGATATGGGCCTTGCAACTATTATCGGCCCCACTGATAGAGATGCAACTGGAAAACCCCTTTCTGCCTCAATGAGAAGTACAATTGAGCGCCTTAGAACCTGGGATAGTAGAAGCCAGGTTCATGAACCAGTTGACAGAAACTTTAGACAGGCATTTAGTGAACTTGATAGGCTTAAGGACAAGCTAGCAGTCGGAGATGCAGTAATTGAAAAAGCCGCTTATATTTACAGAAAAGCATTGGAGAAGGGTCTCGTCAGAGGCCGTTCAATTTCTGCCTTAATTGCGTCTGCTCTATATGCTGCATGCCGTGATACTGAGACTCCAAGAACACTCAAAGATATTGGAAACTCAAGCAACATCAAAAGAAAAGATATCGCTAGATGCTATCGATTATTACTAAGAGAGCTTGGCCTAAAAATGCCTGTAGTAGATCCAATAAAATGTGTTGCAAGAATCGCAAGCAAGGCAGGTTTATCAGAAAAAACTAAACGTGAAGCAACAAAAATTCTAAGAACTGCAGAAGAAATTAAAATTTCAGCAGGTAAGGATCCAATGGGGCTTGCAGCCGCTGCACTTTATGTTGCCTGTGTAACAAATGGTGAAAATAAAACACAACGAGATGTTGCTGAGGCTGCAGGAGTCACTGAAGTAACTATACGAAATAGATACAAAGGACTTAAAATAGCTCTAAACCTCTAATTTTCTTTCTCTTTTCAAATTCATATAATTTAAAATCAACATTGTAATTGCTAATACTCCTGTAATGATTAATAGTATTTCCAAACTATTAGTTAACGAATGAGAAAAAGCATTTTTAATTGTAATTTCGTTTAT
>DATBIP010000016.1:0-3684 GCA_036556885.1 Nitrosopumilaceae archaeon | reverse complement strand
CTTCGTCTGCTTTGATCATTTTTCCAGTGTAAACAAGTTCCTTGGCTTTTGCAATCCCAACAATTCTCATCAAACGTTGTGTGCCTCCCCATCCTGGAGGAATTCCAATTGTGACTTCGGGTTGGCCCATCTTGGCAGTATCTGCTGCGATTCTAATGTCACATGACATTGCAAGCTCACAGCCACCACCTAATGCAAATCCATTTACTGCTGCTATGGTTGGTTGTTTTACGTTTTCTACTGTGGCTGTCACTAGTTGACCAAGTTTAGCGTACTCTTCAGATTCGTCTGGAGAAATTTTTGACATGTATTCAATATCTGCTCCTGCAGAAAATGCCTTATCACCCTCACCTGTTAGTATGATTACTTTAACAGAATCATCTCGTCCAAGATTCTCAAATATAGTTACAAGTTCCTTTGCAACATCCATATTCATTGCATTTAGTTTGTCAGGCCTGTTAATTTTGACGGTACAAATGCCTTCTGATTTTGATGTTGTTACAAGTGCCATAGAAATCTTGGATTTTTTGCAGGACTTAAATGTTATCTTGGATTTTTTGCAAAACTTTAATGTTATCTAGAGCCCTTGATTTTTCCCCACTGGGCTAACGCAGATGCAGCTGCAACCCAAGTTCGAAGGTCTTGATAAACTGGAATATTGTGTTTCTCTACCAATTTAGCCATTTTTTCAGTATATGGACCACCATTACAACCAACTAAAAGTGGCTTCTGTCTTTTCTTTTGAAAATCAGCTAGATGATCAACAATTGTTTCTTCAAGCGGATCATCTTGGAATACAAACCATGGCATAGCAATATCAATATTTTTTTCATCCATGAATTGCTGAATAACAAATCTATAATCATCTGCAGTTGCACCACCGCCAACATCTGCTGGATTACCGTTATGAATTGGAACAGCTGGGGGAAAGCGATCCTTCATTTTTTTAAGAAGTTTTGGCGACAGCTTTCCTATTGTAAGGCCCAATCTTTCTAATTGATCAATTGCACCAATCATTGGACCAGCACCATTACTAGTCATAGCAACACGATTACCCTTTGCAGGAGGTTGCCATGCTAGAGCCTTTAAGACTCCAACCAGTTCTTGATAACTATCAACTGAAATAATTCCTGCTTGTTTGAATGCGCCCATAATGATTGCATTTGAGCCTCCAAGAGAGCCTGTATGTGATGCAGCTTGTTTTGCGCCTGCAGCAGTTCTTCCACTCTTCCAAATTACGATTGGCTTGTTCTTTTCTTTCATTACTTTTTTAGCAGTATTGATGAATTTTCGGCCATCTCCAAATCCCTCAACGTATAATCCAATTACTTTTGTTTGAGGGTCATTTGCAGCATACCATATCATATCTGCTTCATCCACATCAGAACGATTACCAAAACTAATCATTTTGGATAAACCAAACACATCAGCACTTTCTAACATACTAATTCCCATGGTTCCACTTTGTGAGAAAAATGCAACAGGGCCTAATTTTGAACGAACCATTCTTTCCTGACCTTGGAACGCACAATCAAGACGGTTTGCGGCATTGAACATTCCAATACAGTTAGGACCAATAATTCTGATTTTGTGTTTTTTAGATAATCTTCTTACTTCAGCTTCATATTCTGCTCTTTCTCCGCCAAGTTCCTTTCCTCCACCTGAAACAATTACTACACTGTGAACGCCTTTCTTTGCACAATCTTCTAAGACAGGAGCAGTGACTGACAAATCAACTGAAACTACAACTAGATCAACTTTGCCTGGAATTGCTGAAACTGATGGATAGCATTTTTGCCCAAAAATTTTATCAGCCTTTGGATTAATTGGATAAACCTTTCCTTTGAAATTATAATTTACCAGACTGTCTAAGATAGAGTTTCCAATCTTTCCCTTAGTTGATGATGCGCCAACTAGTGCAACAGATTTTGGAGTAAAAAATGTCTCCATATTGTCTTTGTTTGGTTTTTCTTTAGAAATGGAATTTTTCTTCATTTCTTTGTTGAGAATAATTTTTGCATCAACTACATAATGTGATTTGGGATAAACAACAACTGGATTAAAGTCAATACTGTTAATGAAATCAGCATTTTCAGTACCTAATTTTCCAATTTGCACTAACATTTTTGCAACCATATTTAGATCAATTGGTTCACTTCCTCTGAATCCTTTGAGAAGTTTTGAACCTTTGAGTTCGTTAAGCATAGATTTAGCATCAGATGTTGTTATTGGTAGCATTCTAAAAGCAACGTCTTTCATGACCTCTGTCATGATCCCACCCATACCAGTCATGATAACTGGTCCGAATTGAGAATCGTTTTGAATACCTACAATTAGTTCGACACCTTTTGGAACCATCTTTTCAAGTAAGATTCCTTTTACGTGAACACCTTTCTTTTTGGACAATCTTCCAAACATATCATTGAAGGTCTTTTTCACATCATCAACATTATCTATTCCAACTTTTACTCCACCAACATCTGTTTTGTGAAGAATTTGAGGTGAAACAACTTTCATTACCAATGGAAATCCAATTTTTTTTGCAGCTTTTACAGCTTCATCTGCAGAATTAACTAGTGCGTAAGGCGGTACTGAAATACCATAACGCTTCAAAATATTTTTTGATTCCTCTTCTGTGATAACTTTGTGGTCAGTCCTTATGGTGTCTTCGAAAACTTGGATGGTGCTAGTCATGAATCGATCGTGAAAACTTGTAATCTGTATATTAAACTTTGGTCATCGATGAAAAATATTTTCAAAGAATTTCAGATAGTTTTGTTATATTTTCAAAATCTAAGAACTAACGAATATTTGTTAAATTTTTAGTTGTTTTTCTTTTTTGTTTTTTATTAGAATCTCTATGATCAGGCCTGCTACAATAACTGCCAAAACAGCTACTATAGACCATAAAATATCAAATGAAAATTCTCCTGTTGGAGCTTGTGCTTGCATTGGAAGCTCCTCTACAGGTTCAGCAGCTGGTGCTGCTTTTAGCATCATTTCTGCACCCTCTGGTTGTGACATTGTTAATTGTTCATCACTGACTACTTGTTGTGTCATATTTTTTTGAATGAACTGAGATGAAAACCATGCAGCAACGCAGACAGCACTAAGAGTCGCCATTCTATGGATTCTAGTAAATGAATTAAGAAGGGACTTGCTTTTTTTGGCAGGAGTTGACATGGCTGTTGGCAAAATCACTATTGCAAACTTGTCAACTGTATAAAATTTCATATCATGAGATTTTGTGTTTTGACCAACTTTGGTTATCTTGATCACTCCAGACTCTTGCATCTTTTTTAGATGATAAATCACTAGCGGCAATGAAATCTCAATTTTTTGTGAAATCTGATTTGCGGTTAATGCTTGATTAAATAATAATTTCAGGATTTTTCTACTTGGGTCTGAGCTAAGTATTTCACCTATTGCTTTGAGCTTTTCATCTTCGGTTGATAGAATTTCTACTTTATCTGATATTGCTAATTGGTCGTCTTCTTCACTCATCTAGAACCAGTCTTGTTTGAATTTGTATTATTAAGATTTCTGGTTAAATTGTAATTTAATCAAACCTTATTTTCAAAAATCTTGTATTATCGATGATGAAAAACATAAAATTCGTCGCAACAATCACTGCAGTACTTGTAGTGTCTGTGACTCTGCTCTCTCTGTTAAACAGCGAGGCTA
>DATBIP010000015.1:0-1630 GCA_036556885.1 Nitrosopumilaceae archaeon | reverse complement strand
TTGATGAGAATTGTTGGGATTGCAAAAGCCAAGGAACTTGTTTACACTGGAAAAATGATCAAAGCAGACGAAGCACTTACAATTGGTTTAGTCAATCAAGTTGTAGAACTCTCATCATTAATGGATGAAACAATGAAAATGGCAAAGACCATAGCTGCAAATTCAGCTATTGCAGTTAGAATGTCAAAAGCTGCAATAAACAAAGGTCGAAATGCAGATCTGGATACTGGTCTTGGCATAGAGCTTTTGGCATGGAGAAATTGTTTTACTCATCCGGATCGACAAGAACGAATGACTGCTTTTGTAAACAAATCAAAAAAATAAGCTCTTCCTAATTTTTCTTCACAATTTATTGAATTACTACTAGGTTGGGGGTGAAAAGCTTATTATAATTATCACTAGCATTTTGTATTAAATGGCAACTGAACAAACCGAAAAATTGGTCACTGTAACTGAAAAAGCTGCACAAAAGATAAACGAGTTTATGAAAGAAGAAGCAGAACATCCAGAATATCTTCGCATTTATGTTCAGGGTGGTGGATGCTCAGGTCTTTCATATGGAATGGGTTTTGAAACAAAACCAGAAGACGACGACACTGTAATTGTAGAAAATGGAATAAAACTACTCATTGATAGCTACAGCCAAGACCATCTAAAAGGAGCTAATGTTGACTATATTGAAAGCCTGATGGGATCTGGATTTAAAATCAATAATCCAAATGTTACAAAATCCTGTTCATGCGGTCATTCATTTAATACCGAATAAACACATTTTTCCTTTTTTAAAATCCTAATTTTTCTATATTTAATATCAAATTTTTTCCATCTCTACCTTGTATGTGTAATTTTTTTTGATAAGCACTTATATTCTTGAAAAAAAATGAAAGTTTGTTGTTAATTAAGGAGATGATTATGTATTGCCTCAATCAGGAATTGTCAAATATCATGTTAAACTATCCTTCGATGTTGATGGGCTCGTTGAAAGAGCAGATATAATCGGCGCTATTTTCGGCCAGACTGAAGGACTGCTAGGCCCAGAGATGAATCTAAACGAACTTCAGCGAGTTTCTAAAGTTGGTCGTATCGAAGTAAACACAACTTCTTCGACAAATACTACCAAAGGCGACGCATTAATCCCAATGAGCACAGATATCGATACATGTGCATTAATTGCTGCAGCAATTGAAAGCATAGACAAGGTCGGCCCATTTGATTGCCAATTCAAGCTAGATGCAATCGATGATGTTCGAGCATCAAAGAAAGAAGAAATTGTAAAACGTGCCAAAGAAATCAAACAGAAATGGTCAACAAAGTCAGTTAGTGAAGGTGATTCTATGCTCCGAGATGTACATGAGGGTGGTCCAGGAAAACTCACAACTTATGGAAAAGAAAAACTTCCTTGTTCAGATGGAGTTTTTGATTCTCCATGGATTATTCTAGTTGAAGGAAGAGCCGATATAATTAATCTACTGAGAGCTGGATATGATAATGCACTAGCAATCGAAGGCGCAAGAATTGATGAATCTATAAAAGAACTATGTGAAAAGAAAGACAAGGTAGTTGCCTTTTTAGATGGTGACAGAGCAGGCGGCTTTATTCTCAAAGAATTAAAATCACTTGTACATATTGA
>DATBIP010000014.1:0-11748 GCA_036556885.1 Nitrosopumilaceae archaeon | reverse complement strand
CATCAGCTATTTTCCAGCATAAATCTACCATTTTTTGATTAACAGCTGCAAGATAAATTGGAATATTCTTTCTTGGCGGTTTAATTAATAGTGAAAAATTTTTCAAAGAAAAAATTCTACCTTGAAAATCTATTTTCTCTCCAGAAAGTATCTTCCTTATGATTTGTACATATTCATTCATTCTCAATAATGGCTTTTCAAAACCATACCCATGAAATTCTTCAATTATTGGTAAACTACTTGTCCCTAACCCTAAAACCAATCTGCCCCCTGAAATCGTATCTACTGTAGCTGCTCCCATGGCAATTAATGCAGGACTACGAGAATAGATGTTAATTATCGATGAGCCAATTTTTGGTCTCTTTATTCTCTGTGAAACTGCACTTAGCATTGAGAAATCTTCCATTCCCCACGTTTCAGGAATCCATACTGTGTCAGGATTGTAATTTGACAGTAATGAGGCACATTCAAGTACCTGCTCAATTGATAGCACTGAACCTAAACTGTAGCCAATCCTCATAATCTAATCAGATTACATACATCAGAAAAATCTATCCATTAAACAAAAAAGTGAATTTTGATTGAGTTGGGCTATTATGAGATTTTCTTGATAATCATTATTGATGGCATATCAACCAGACGAATTAGTTCATCCTTTTTGGGAACATACAAGCGAATATGCAGCTAGCAATGAAGATACCTCATTTATGGGTGAGGTGGCTTACGTTTTAGTAACTCTCTATAAATCTGAAGTACCAAAATAGCTGCATCCCACTAATTTTTCACTTTATTTTATTTGGAAACGAATTTGATGTATTTTTTAGAAATTATTTCTGCCGAACACTCTTCCATATCTTTGTATGAATCGATTGAATGCCATAATGTATTTAAGAATTTTACAAAAGATAATTTTCCTTTCTTTGCATATAGTGGGAATATGGTTTTTTCCAAATCTCCAATTCTTGGTAAATCTGCCATGATGTTTTTTGATAGAAAATAAATACCAGCATTCATCCAAAGATCAGGAATCTCTTTTTTTTCGCTAAATTTGATAATTTTATCATCATCAATACTTAACACTCCAAACTGTGTTTTTAATGGAATTGCTGCAATAGAATTTTGTTTATGTTTTAGCTTTCTCAAATCAATATTGGTAATTACATCTCCGTTTATGATAAAAAATGAATTCTCATTAAGTAATTTCATAGCTTGTTTTATTGCTCCACCAGTCCCAAGAGGACTCTTTTCTTTTGAGAATTGTATTTTGATGCCAAAATTATTTTTTATATTAAGATAATTTTCTATTTGTTCAGTTTTATAACCTGTACAAATAATAATTTTATTTATTCCAAATTTTTTCAAATATCTAATCTGCCATTCTATGATAGGTATGTTGTTCAAAGGAATCAACGACTTTGGAACATAATCGGTTACTTGCTTTAGTCGCTTTCCTCTTCCCCCTGCTAAAATTATTGCTTCCATATTCCCTTCGAAGATTATCAGTCATAAAAAACTTTAAAAAAATTCAATCGTTGCAACTCCTAGATAGTAGCCAACTCCAGTCAATAAAATACTCCATGCACATGATCCTGCAAATGTAAAAATAAGAAATTTTTTTGGTTTCATATTAAAAATTCCTGCTGGTATTGACACAAGTTCACGAAGACCTGGAACTAATCTGCCTAAAATGACTGATTTGTCTCCATATTTTTCAAACCATTTGTCTACTTTAGATAATTTATCCTGACTTATTTTTGCAAATTTCATATATTTTGACAGACCAGCTCGTCCTAGTTTTAGCGCAATTAAATAAATAATAAATGCCCCAATAGTTGCACCACTTCCTCCTATTACCCCAACTCCAAAAATATGAATCACTGACATGCCACTTTTTAGTACGACATATCCTGCTAAAGGAAAAATAACTTCGCTTGGAATTGGAGGAAAAACGGTCTCAAGTAAAGCTGCAAGAAAAATACCTGGATATAGATTATCTGAGATAAGGGCAGTAACCCATTCTATGAAAGTATCAATTTCAGTCAATTATGATCAGATTCCGTCAAGTAATAATGTAATTCAGTGTAACACTCTACGCAATATTCTTGTTCACTGGTATGTTCACAATTGTGTGTTTTTTTAACATCTTTTCCACATTTAGAACATAAAACCATTGCAAGTCAATTCTATGATTTGGATTTTTTTAATTTAATAACTCCAAGTGCTATGATGAAAGCCCCAATAGCAATTAATCCACCGCCTTCTCCTGCCATTCTAGCTGCATTATCGGAAATCCCACTCGATATTGAAACTATTCCACCGATTATTATTAAAATTCCTGAAACAATGATCATTATTCCTAACGGTTTAGATGATTCTTTTCGGGAAATGAAAAAAGATACAATCGATAAAACAATGGGTGGTCCACCAAATCCAATTCCTCGCTCCATTGCATTTAGAGGTAAGAACCCTTCTCCTGCTGTACCGCTTCCAACTATTACATCAATTCCATAAATTACAAGTAATCCTATAGAGATCCCTGCAAGAATCATAGCGATCTTTAATGCCATAGTTTGATGAAAAGTACTATAACTAATAAACTATGAATGTAATTTTTTTATACCTAATTTAGAATCAACAGTTCTTTCAAAATTATTGCTAGAAACATGCTTATTTTAATTTCTTAGAAATTCTTAGGAAGTCTTACAAGAAAAGTCGTCGGATTATTTTTTACAGTTATACTTCCACCATGTTGCTCTACAATGCTTTTACAAATTGAAAGACCTAGCCCTGTACCCAATTGTTTTGTAGTAAATAGAGGATCAAATATTTTATTCAAATTTTCTGGAAGAATTCCAGGACCAGAATCTTCAACTGCTACAAGTACATCCGAAGAATTATCAATAATTCTAATTCTTACCTCACCTTTATTCTCAACTGCTTGAATTGCATTAAGTAACAGATTTGTAAAAACAGCTTCAATTTTTCTATAATCACAGTTTATTCTAACATTTTCTTGATCAATCTTAATTCTAACATCATTTGGAATTGTAATACCATCTTTAACACTATTTATAATATCTAAAACAGAGTATGGTTGAAGTTTTAGCTCCGACGTTCTGACAAAATCTAGTACATCATCTACTTGGTGAGACATTCTATTCATCGCTCTTCGTAATCTTCCATAATACTGGAGCTTTTCTTCAATCTTTAACTTTGGTTTTGATTCCATGATCTCAATTGTGTTCTTTATTGTTGATAATGGATTTCTTAGGTCATGAGCCATCCTTGATGCCAACTCACCAATGATTGCAAGTTTTTCGGATTTCATCAATTCACTACTTTTTTCATCAACTTGTCGTGTAAGGTAATCTCGTTGGAGCTCAAGTTCCTTTTCTTTTAATACAATCTTTTCTAAATTATTGCGAAGATCTATTGTTAATTTAGCATTTTCTTCTTTTTGCATTTTTAATTCTTTGTTAGTTTTTTCAAGCTCGTCATTTTTTTTGCTAAGAGATGAAATTAGTTCTTGTAAAAAATCAATTTTGCCTTTTAAATCAGAATTTATTTTAATTGCACCCCCAAACTGCTCACTAGTTTTTGTAGCAAGATCTTTGATCTGTTCTGCTCTTTTTTCTAATTCAATTTTTGCAATACCTAAATCTTTTAGAGCTTTTCCTTTGAATCCAAGGAATTCCTCTATAGTATCAAAATCTGTTTTTGTATCTTCCGATGACGATTGCAATTTTACACTTATTTTTGATAAAATAATTCGTATTACCTTGTGTTTGTTCTATTAGAACAGACCCTTTTTAGTACAAAATTTTTATTATTTTTAACCTAAGAAGCTGAAAATTATGTCTCCATAAAGAAGTTGAATAATAAACCCCGCAGTGATGAACAACATGTAGGGTACTCCAGGCGTTATCCATGTGTTAGGCGTACTACAAAATTCAGCGTATTCTGCATGGTGTAAAACTAAATTCAATTTTTTATGCTTACCAACCTTTTTTTCTATTGAAAAGCCATATTTTGGGTTCTTTGCCCGATATCCCAAAAACATCGCCATGATTCTTTTCCCAGTTGGTTCATCAAATCCTTCAAAAATATTGTTTTTCTTTACTAACTCAATTAGATTCCTAAAGAAATTAAAAAACAACGGAGTAATTGAAATTAAAACTGTATTTGATAATATTGTAAATGGTGTAATTACTCCTCCTGCTAATGTGATTTGGGGTGCAAGAGCTGCTAAGACTATAATTCCAAAAGCATCTGCTCCGCCAAAAAGTCCTATCCTCCAAATAATCAATACCACTGGCGCTACAATAAGTGAAATTCCAATGTTTATTAGAGCATCAGACAACATTGGTTCAAAAATTAGTAATATAGCTGCCAACGCTCCAAAGATAATCCAAACATAATCACTAATTTCTCTTTTAGTAAGATCTGTAAAAGATGCATATCCTAACATCCCTAATGCCAGTATGATTCTTAGGTGATTGAGCTCAATTATTGATTCAATCATGGTGTTCTCCTATTTGGTATGAGGTTTGTTTCATATTTAACAACCTGTTTGCGCATTTGCTTGAAATTGAATATTCCTAGATGAATAAAAAATAAGAAAATTGGGTAATGATACGAAAAATTATCTTTCATATCATGATGCTAATATCTTTTCTACAGGTTTGGCTTTTTTCCACAAATGTGAGCAGAGACTAAACATGTTGTTGATCATTTCTTGAGAGTTTGTGTATAGAATTGAGTCATTATCATCATTCAAGTCCATTGTTTCTTTAATAGAACCTGACATGATTAGTTGGCCGCCTTCTTCTACTATTACTCTACTTTTTGAAGGTAGTTTTCCTACTCTTGTCTCAGATGCTTTCAGTCTACTTATCAGTGGTAGCAGATTTTCACTTGCAGTATCAGTAAGTACTCTGACCTCTCCTCCATTTTTCTTGCATAATGCAATTTTTTCTGGAATTGCAGTGTGGTACATTCTTAGAATGTCTTCAGCCGTTGTAACAATATAGATTGTTTTGGAAGATTCTTGTATCATTTTTCCAATTCGCGAATAAATATTTGAGCGACCTTGAATTATTGATATGGAAGAAACCTCTGAAATCTGTTGTGGTCTGTTCAAGTCTTTTAAATCGGTGACAATTTTTCTTGAAAGCTTTTGCATGGTTGTGATTTCATCTTCTTTGCGTTGAATTACTGCTGTCAATGCGTCTGCTGGTGGAACTGCCTCGCAGATTGTTGGGTTTGAAAACGTTGTAGTAATCAGCCCCATATCTCGAAGCTTATTGAGGGATCTGTATGCCTTACCTCTATCTATCTCTAATTTGGTAGACATTTTGCCTACGGTTAGAGAACCTATTCGTAATAGGCCCAAATACATGGTAGCGTCGGTCTTATCAAGGCCAAAATAGGATAGTTCTGTGAGTAGTTCTTCTTCTATATTCATAGATCTACACTTTTGTCCTGCATGAAAATCTGGGTTTTTCCTGCTTGCTGTGATTTTTTATCGTCTTTTGTTGTGACCATATTTCCCAGTTTGTTATTTTCAGACAAGCTAATCAGTAGCAGTATGTCATATTTCGAACTGACAGAATCGCGCACAAAAGACCTATGCTATGTACTCTTTCAGGCAGGTTCGATTTTTATTGATTTTTTTATGCGCTCGAGTTTATTTAATAAGGTATCAATATTTTTTGAATCTTCCAAATCTACAATATTTAGATGGCCCAATTTCCTTTTTGGTTTTGACTCTTCTTTCTCATACATTTTGAGATAAACTCCATTTTCTGGAATAATTTTTACTGGCTTGTATTTTCCTTGGAAGTTTTTTGGTCCAAGTATATTATACATTATTGTTGGGTGTACTATTTCCGTACTTCCTAATTTCAATCCAAGAATAGCACGTATGTGTTGTTCAAACTGGGAAGTTTTACTTGATTGTAATGTGTGATGTCCAGAATTATGGACTCGGGGGGCTATCTCATTAATTAGAATTTTATCATCTTTTGTTACAAACATCTCTATCCCAAAAACCCCCGCTCCCTTCAAAACCTCCATAGTCTTTTTTGCTACGTATTCTGCATCTTTAGCTATTTTTTCATTAACTCTGGCAGGGGCTATAGTCGCTCGAAGAATGTTTTCTTCATGTATATTTTCAACAAGAGGATATGTTGCTATTTCTCCTAGAGTATTTCGCGCAGCAATGACGGAAACCTCCATCTTAAAATCAATAAATTTTTCAAGCATCATACTTTGCCCCTTAAATTGTTCATATGCAATATCAAGTTCTTTCTCAGAATTAATCTTAAAATTTCCTCGTCCATCATAAGCGTATTTTCTTATTTTCAATAATGAAGGATAGCCAAATTTTTTTATTTTTTGTTTTAAATCATTTAAAGAATTAATTTCGACAAATTCCGCCACAGGTAACTTGTTTTCTGATAAAAAGATCTTTTGAACCAATTTATCCTGAATTTTTTTTAGCGTCTCTGGTGATGGTGTAATTTTTGTTTTGGATTCGATTGATTTTAAAACATCGCTATCCCCTGATTCAATTTCATATGTTATAATGTCTGATTTTGAGGCTAGATCAACTATAGCTTTTTCATCTTTAAAATCTCCAATAATCTGTTTGGCTCCAACTTTTGAAGCTGGGCAGCCTTCAGTTGGATCTAAAACAATTACTTTGGAGATTTCCTTTGAAAACTTGGCTGCAGCTTCTGTGAGCATCATACCGAGCTGTCCTCCTCCAATTATTCCTAAAACTAGTCCCATAGAACAATCCACTTTATGGCATAAAATAAGTTAATAGATTCTATATTTTTCTTTAATTTATTTTTTGAAACTATCTAACTTGATTTAGAATTTGACCAAATAAAGTCAAAAAGTAATCTCATGGAGTAAATCAAAGGCTTTGAATCAGTCCACATTGCAGAGATATTTTGTTGTAGCTCAGAATCCTTTTTCGTAAAAAAAATCATTTCCTCATTATCCTTCATTACAAAACATATGTCATCTTTGATGTTTGTTGGCATACATTTGATTTGTTTTTTATCAATATTTTCAAAAATATACATCGTTTTTTCTGAACATGATGTAATAATTTTTGATTTATAATTATTAGATGTAAGATTATCTAAGAAATCAGAATGGTATAATCGAACATAATCCTTTTCAGAACCTAAAACAATGATTTCATCTTTTGCTTCAGAAACCATTTCGTTTAATTTTGCATTAATAGGATTTGAACCTTCTAACATTTGAAATCTATTTTCAATACCTTCTGTTTTTTCCTTCAAAAATTCAGGAATACTATCCCATAATTTGAGAATTGTCTCTTCCTTTTTTTCTAATGATTTGATCCTCTCTTTCTCTGCATTCACTAGTGTCTTTACTGCTCTATCTAGCTTTAGTGCTGAGAATTTAATTGGATGTCCAAATGTTGCTAATACTATACCTTTCTTTTGTAATGCAGCTAATAGCTGATATGTTTCCGTACGAGCAATCTTTAAGGCTCTACAAACCTCTGGGGCTGTTTTTGAACCATATTTTCCCAAGAAGATGTAAACTTTGGATTGATTTTCAGTTAAATCAAATTTTGAAAGCTCATTTTTTAGCTCATCTGCAGATATTTTGTATTCATGTAGGACTGAACCTGCGCTTGAATCAAATATCGTTTGTTGATTGACTTCTTTCATATCCCTCTTGCCGATCCTCATATCGATATCATGATCCTCATATAGTACAAAGGTCAGCTAGTTTTGATCGCCCTGATCGCAACTACGATCTAGTCGTGCCTGATACATAGATGAGGCTACGCTCTCGCATGAGGAGAAGGATACTCCCATTATAAACACTGAAATTGAGACCTAGAATGCTCTCTTTATGCCATTAAGAAAGAAGGGAAAACACAGAAGATGGGCTGATGATCGTGCCTCTAGAAGACGCCGAAAAAAATCCAAAGGTAGAAAAGCAAAAAATCGATAGTTCAGGTTTGTATCAAGGTTAAAAAACATCACCGGTTTTGATGTAATATGTTGCCCTCTTACAAAACAAAATCTCTAGTTGGAATCATTATGGGGTCAAGCTCTGATAGTAGAATAATGCATGGGGCAGCTGAAATTTTAGACAAATTTAACATAAAACATGAAGATCAAATAATTTCTGCTCATAGAACCCCTTCTAGATTAAATGAATATGCAAAACATGCAGAAAAGAATGGCTTTAGGGTAATTATTGCAGGAGCCGGGGGCGCAGCACACTTGCCAGGTATGATTGCATCACATACTATTATTCCGGTGATAGGTGTTCCTATTCTAGTTTACAACGATAAACAAGAGAAAAAATCTCAAAAACACAAATTCTCTGCATTTGGAGGATTAGATTCCCTTCTATCTATTTCTGAAATGCCTTCTGGTTCTCCAGTAGTTACTGTAGGAATAAACAAAGCTGGAAATGCTGGAATTTATGCTGTTAAAATTCTATCCAATGAATTTGAGGATTTAAAAAAGAAACTACACCAACACAAACAAGACCAACACCGTTTAGTACTGAAAGAATCAGAAGAACTAAAAAAAATTGGTCTTTCAAAGTTTGTGAAAAAAAAATTCAAGTAAATTAAGTCAAAATTTTGAAATTGATATTTTTTTTCTTTAAACGCTCGATTAGTTTTTCAGCATGTTTCATATCTTCTGTCTCAAGACTCAATGTTACACCTGCCGAACCTGCAGCAATCTCAGAGCTTAATCTATCATGAACTACCTCTACAATGTTTACACTATGAGCTGCAATCTCATCTACTAATTCCTTTAATGCACCTGGTTTATCAGGCAATAAAATGAAGATTTTTACTAATCTTCCCATTTGAGTTAGTCCTTTGGCTACTATTTGTCCTAAAAGATACATGTCTACATTTCCACCTCCTAGAATTGGAACCACTTTTTTTCCAGGTGATGGTTTTGCTTCTAGTAAATATGCTAGACCTGCTGCTCCTGCAGGTTCAACTACAATTTTTGCCCGTTCCATTAGTAAAAACATCGTTTTTACAATATGGCTATCATCTACCAAAACAACGTCGTCAATCAAATCCTTGATTATACTAAAAGTAACCTTGCCTGGTTTTTTTACAGAAATACCATCAGCAATTGTTCTTTCTCCACCTACTGACTTTAGTTCTCCTGCCTCTAACGAATTTTTCATTGCTGGAAAGGATTTTGATTGTACCCCGATTACTTTGATTTTTGGATTTTTTGTTTTTACTGCAAGTAAGATTCCTGCAGCTAATCCACCTCCTCCAATTGGTACGTAAATTTCATCAACGTCAGGCAAATCTTCTAAAATTTCTAAACCTATAACTCCCTGCGCAGCAATCACATGAGGATCATCAAAAGCATGAACAATGTTCGCTCCCGTATTTTTTGCAATCTCTTGAGCCTTACTCCATGCTTCATCATAATTTGTTCCTTCTAGAATTACAGTAGCACCATATCCTCTTGTAGCAGACACCTTTGCAGGAGATGCATTTTTTGGCATTACAATAGTACATGGGATTTTTTCTAATGAAGATGCATATGCAACTCCCTGTGCATGATTTCCAGCTGAAGCAGTAATCACTCCTTTCTTTTTTTCTTCCTTGGTCAACGATATTATTTTAAAATATGCTCCTCTGATTTTGAAAGAACCAGTTTTTTGTTGGAATTCAGATTTCAGATAAACTTCAGAACCAGTTAATTGACTAAATATTGGTGAGTACGTTAAGGGCGTCTTCCTGATTTCTTTTCCTCTCAGGGATTGAGCTTTTAACACCTCTTCATATGTGGGTCTCATCAGATTGGTGGTTTGGTTATTATATTTTAATTATTGTAAAAATTTACGAAAAATCACAAAAATTCAAAATTTTAATTCAAAAATTTTCTATTACTATAATGCTTTTATAGTTCATGGTTGATCGATAAGCCATTAATCAAGGGCCTGTCTAACTCCCCTAATGAGGTCCTCGCCTCAGTTTGCAGGTCCTTGATTATAATTATGTTAAACTCCTGTAAGATAAAACTCTTTTTTTCATAACTTCATAATTTTTATGATCTCATCTAATTTATCAAGTAATTTTTCTTTCACTTTAGTTGGTATCTTTTTTACATCAAACAATCCTTCCTTGACATTATTTTTGATGTGTTCTATATCAAAAGTGCAAAGAACGCCTTCTTCGCCAGTAACTAATTTTGAATCATCAATTAAAACAGGAGTTGTTTGATATAATTCTAACAATAGATTATCAAGTTCATTAAAAAGTTCTTTTTTTCTTTTTAGAAGTGATTGTACATCGGTATCTGTTTTTTCTTCAATTTCTTTGTAAATTTTGTCACGTAATTCATCATTTTCATAAAAAATTTGAAAAAGGTTTTTGTGATCTGGATCTTTATAACCAATTTCGTTAAGTTTTTCTATGATGTACTGTTCGCTATCCTCGGCAAGTTTTATTTCCAAATTTTTTGTCTTATCAATTATATCCGAAAGCTCTTTTTGATATTTTATTACATTGCTGTCAGGTTTATAGTATAATAAAACATGAAATTGGATAGACATATGACAAGTAATGAGATAATTAGCCTCTTTTACATCAAATTTTATAAAAATTCGTCGTAAATCTTCATTATTTGTAACTGATATGTCCTGTGGCGCCCAATTCGAAAGACTGTTTGAGATTTTCTTATAAAATTCTTGAACAAGCATTGGATCAAAAGTCTTCTGTTCGACTATGCTGCTATCCCCAAGCATTGCTTTTACATTTGTTGTTCTAGTAGCTTCTTTCATTTTTTCAAGATATAATTCCTGAATAACCTCATTTTTTTTATTCAATTCTTGAATAAATTGATCTGAGGATTTGGTGCCAAGACGCACATATTTGTATGAGATACTACACAATAAAACCTTAAAGAATCTCAAAAATCCTTTTTATTATACGCTCATTATGTTGTACAGATTCTTCTAACTTTAATGAATCTAGTAACAAACATTAGAAAAGTAGCATTTATTTAAATAGAAAAAACGACAAAATAATCTTATGGCAACCGAAAAAATCATCTGCTGGAACTGTAGTGCAGAGATTTTACCTTATTTTAATGAGGGATATAAGGGAAAAAGAGGCCGTTGCCCCGTTTGTGGGGTTGATTTTCCACTAGACTAGTGGTTTAAAATTACTCAAAAATTAAGCAAATCCTAATAAGAATTCAAAACAGGGAAAATCCTAAATGGAATCAAATAATAGTAATAATTCTCAAAAAAAGACACCAGATCATACATCTTCAGATTATGTCGATATGATTCTTAGTAGAAAGGGTGCCAAAATTGTTGATTCTGAGACCCTCATTAAAGAAACTCAAAAAAGATTATGGGCTTCATTAAAACAAGGCTATGAATATGAAGAGACAATAATTGAGGATTCTGACAAATTTTTACGCGATCTAGTTTCATCTAGAGTCAATATGATAGTTTTGTATGTTGATCTGGTTGGCTCAACTGATATTGCACTTTCCTTACCAGAAGAAAAAGTTGCTATAATTATTAGGTCATTTGCTCAAGAAATGTCTAGTATAATTAATCAACATGATGGTTATGTGCTAAAATTTGTTGGAGATGCAGTTATTGGGTATTTTGTTGCAGAAGCCCTACCTTTGTTGGCTGCAGATAATGCAGTGAATTGTGCTAAAGCAATGGTCAGTGTTGTTGAAA
>DATBIP010000013.1:0-3217 GCA_036556885.1 Nitrosopumilaceae archaeon | reverse complement strand
TAACATTTTATACTGAGTATAGAACATTTTTTGCGTGGGGCCCGTAACTCAGCTTGGTAGAGTAACCGGCTCATAACCGGTGAGCCAAGGGATCGAAGCCCTTCGGGCCCACTTTTTTCAAAAAACTGGGTTTTAACGAAGAATTTGCACTAGTTTTAAAATAAGTCGTTAGTGTATGTACTATGGCTGCAATGAAGAATCAGAGTTATATCTGAAAAATGATGTGAAGGCATTTGTCTGAGCTGCCATTTTTTTAAAAAAATTAAGCCTTATTAATCTGAGTTTGAATTTTTTCTAAAATTTGGTTATTTACTAAATTTGCTTCGTGTAATGACTCTGTTATCTGCATAATGTCGGTTAATTGGTGCATCTTTATTCCTTCTAATTTCAAGGCCTTTTCTGCTCCTTCTAATCTGTTGAGAATAACATATACATCATTTACTACAATTCCTGCATCCTTTAGCTGCTTGATACTATCTATCACAGAATGTCCAGTTGTTGCTACATCATCTATCATTAAGACTTTCATCCCTTTACGAATTACACCTTCAATTGATTTTGTCGTTCCATGTTCCTTTGGTTTAGTTCTAACATAAATCAGTGGTTTTACAGTCTCCATAGCTAATGCAGAAGCTATTACCAGTCCTCCTGTCGGAACAGATGCCAAACAATCAAAATTATCAAATCCTATTTCTTCAGAAATCAAATCTTGAAGTTTCTTTACCATTTTACGAAATTGGTGTGGGAAACTTGAGACTAATCTTAAATCAACATAATATGAGCTATTTTTACCACTTGAAAGAGTATAGTCTCCAAACTTTAATGCCCCATTTTGATGTAAAAAGGTTGCAAACTCTTTTACAAATTCCACACTAAAATTAACTAAACTGGATTTATTTTGGTTTATGTTTTCGTTCATTTATGCCTGAAATCTGGTTAAATTATGGTAAAACTGACATCGTGCTTGATATTAGAGCTGAAAATCTTGACCAACAGGTAGATTCTCAAGGTAAAGCATTAAGTGATTCTGAAATTGCTGAAAAACTTAACGCAATAGATATCAAAAAACCAATAGAACTTGTAGTTCTAAATAACTCTAAATCAGTACAAAAAATCATAACAACACTATTTGAAAAATGTGTACAAACCTCTACTTCAAAACCACAGATTCTAGCCGATAAAACAATACTCAATCATGTAAAGTCCTACCTACCAGAAGGAAGTCTGATTTCAGAGTTTGCCGATGAAAATCTTGCAAATTCTAGCCTTATTTTTGTAGGGGAGATGGAATTTGATGGATTATTTGGATTTGAAACTATAGCAACAAGATTAATCAAAAAATTTGGAAATGAACAGATGCTTTTGGCATATGAGCAACGAAAAAGTGATCTTCCATCCCCAGGCGAAGAAATAAGCAGTATTCAAACAGCTAAAAAATTTACTGACTCTTTTGAAATAATGTCAATTGAAACTGCAGCAAATCAGAATGGATTAGTAGATTTGTCTGTAGGACATCCTTCATCTACCATGTCAATTTCAAAATCCTTTGTAGAATCCGCTACAAAACAGGTTGAAAAACATCGAACCATAATGATCAGTACGGGAAAGGACTCTAGTAATGATACTTTGAGTAAATCTTTAACATCTCTTTGGAATTGCAACGCTGCCATCAAGGATGGTGGATTAGGAATACTTTTGGCAGAGTGCAAAAATGGGATTGGTTCAGAGGCAATTCAACAATTCATTGAAGGTAGAATGAGTTTGGACAGACTCAAAAAACCTGCAAAATATGTTAATGGAATGGAAGATCTACTTTTCCTAACAGAAATTCAAAAAAGATTTCAGGTAGGATTAGTTTCTATCTTGCCTGAATTTTATACAAAAAAACTTGGGATTGTTTCTTTTGCTGGAATAAAAAGAGCAATGGATCACATTCTCAAGGTGCAAGGACTAAAACAAAAAGTAGCAGTAGTATCTGACGGTGCACGTATTCTCTTAAGATAGAATAGATGAAGGAAGCGGGGCACATAATATTGCAAGAACAACTACTATTATGTACAGAATTTTTCTATTTTTAGGAACTGGTGATACATCATCAAGTGGCATTGCACTTGGATTTCGTGCACTGAGAATCAAAATTAACATCGCCATAGGAAAATATCCTAACAAAAATAGAACTCCAATGCTAGCATAAGTTCCAATTTGATGCCATTTAATCCCAAAAAGTGAACGAGCCATATGCCCTCCATCTAGCTGCCAGGCTGGAAGTAAATTCAGAAATGTAATTAAAAATCCAAGCCACGCTGCAAATAAAACTGGAGTCATTATCACTTCTTCACCATTCCCACCTTTACCAAAGAGAGATAGAGATGCTTTCATCAATAGTGGTTCATTCATTTCTATTAACTCCGATTTTGAAAACAAATCATCTGCAAAATCAGCTGTAATCACCGGTGCAGTATATGCTCCATAAACTGAAACAATTATTGCTATTGCTAAGCCTGCCAGTGGTCCAGCAATTGCAACATCGTACAGAATATGACGGTTGACAGTTAATCCACGTGAAGTAATTACAGCTCCAAATGTGGGAATTCCATAGACAGGAATTCCAGGAATAAAATACGGCCAAGATGTTTTTAGCTTGTGTAATCTAGCTACAACCAAATGACCTAATTCATGGATTCCTAGAATACTTAGTAGAGAAATTGTATAAATTACTGCTATATCAAATGGGTCTCCAATATTTATCAGGGAATTTGCACCAATTGTTCTATAATATCCATCAATCATTACAAGCCCAATAACAATTGCAAAAAGAATTCTTGGTGTCCATGAACTTGATAAAAATTTATGTTGTTTTCTCGGAGGAAATCTATTCACAAGAATATACATACCAGCAGAAGTTTTTTGCAACCGACACACAAGATCTCTAATCTCTAATTTTTGAGCAAGCTCTACAAATTTTGATTTGAACTCCTCATCTTCTATTCTAAACTTTAATGTCTCCAGGGTCAATTCTACATCTGTGACCTCAAATAGCGATGAAACTATTGAAATTACTTCTTCCTGTGTTGGTTCGCTCATTCTTAAACAACTATGGCTAGTCCATTAATGCTTTTGCGATTAAAACATTCTAGTTTAAAAAATACTCAAAAATAAATATTTGAATCTATTACCAAAAGTGTTGCAAGTAATACTTAGACAAATAGGTGACTGT
>DATBIP010000012.1:0-9700 GCA_036556885.1 Nitrosopumilaceae archaeon | reverse complement strand
GCATTGTAGTTTTTGTGAACCACAAGAAGAATTTTCAGATTATTTCAAATTCTCGGAGCATTTTTTTGCAAAACACATGCAACCTGGATTAGAAAAATTATCTGAAATAAACAAGAGCTAAATCTGAATTAATCCTCTTTCTAGCATCCACTGAATTCCAATAGAAAATTCATCATCTGAAAGCTCTCCTGCTATCCACTTTTGGGAGCTTGTCTTAATCCAGACCGGAATTTCTTTTGCAAAAGCATTTTTTGTTTGTTTGTTAAATGGAATGTGAATTATCTCTTTTTCCAACAAATACTGCAGTGTTTTTGCGTATTCAGAATCTGACATTTGATCAGCTACCCAAAATGCAGTAGTATGCTTGAGCCAATAAGGAATTTTGACAATTTCATATCCAACTGTGACAACAAAAGATATTCGAGCCTCGTTTCCTGATGAGTCAATCGCCAAACATCTAACCGTTGTTTTACCAAGATTAAATACAGTTTTTGGAGTTTTGTCACAATCAATTCGTACTTGGCCATCAACGTTATCAATTGCTGCTACGGAAAACGGAACAATTGTAGGAATTTTAGAAATTTTGTAGATATCTCCTTTCGTGATTATGTTTGGTGGAGTTTTATCATCTATCCCAGAGGCAAACGCTTGTTCTATTACCGTGGATTGAATTAGAATGACAGAAAAAATGGTAAAAAATAACAATAAGATACCTTTTGATGAACTTTTCAGATGAACTACCTTAAGAGCTGCCAAGAGATATGTAAGTTAAGGATTTCTACTATATTCTACTAACTATGTGCATTATGAAATCACAAAAATGTGTGAGAATCAGTGAGGGTAAGAGAGAATATACAAAATGTGAATTTCTTTTTACTATATTGTAAGGTGTGCAAAATGCACATCGGTATCAGTAAATTTCAAGATTTGAACTTGAAATATGGGTAAATTCGAGGGGAAGTATCATTCCATACTGTACTTGGCAGCAATTACAATTGTCTGCTTTGGTATTGGAGGAACGCAATTTGCCTCTGCTGGCCTAGATGATGGGCAGGTAAAACTTGAGGCTAAATTAAGCCAAGACTATGGGGAGGGAACGGGAAAGGCAATGTTTGTAGTTTTAGATTATCGAGTTCACCTTAGTATCGAAATTCAAAACATGCCATCTACTTGTGAAAATTTCTCAGCTAAAATGAACGGAGTTGAGGTTGCTGGAGATTTTGAAGAACATAATGGCGTATGCAATCTAAATTTGGATACTAGATCAGGAGATTCGGTTCCAGCAGTAGCTGCAGGTGACGAGGTATTTGTTTCTGGAGATGGAGTTACTCTGACAGGAATTTTGCATTTCACATAGATTCATTCTAATTTATTGAGAATCTGACTATCATTTCATTTTGATTAAAGTAAATGTTTTTTGAATTATACAAACAAGTGTCTATCTATGATTTTCTTCTAAAAGTTCCAGATGCCGTTTAAGTTCATTAATTGGTTTTTAGAGCAACAAGAGGAACCTAGTTTGCTTGGCGAGATAGCTAAAAAATGTATGAAGGATCCTAAATTTCCAACTCAAGCAAAACATCCAGAAGAAATTATTGACTACCTAAAAAACAAAAAAGCTACAAGAAAAGAAATCCAGGTGGTAAGGGAGGCTTGGGAGATATATCGAAAATTAGGAAAGGTCAAATCCACATCACTGAGTATACTTAGAGCAAAGATTTAGAAAATATAAGATTCTAAAAGGAGTAAATGGGAACAAAGCTAAAAGGCTCAGGTGGATATGTCATTGCCGAAATTACTGACGAGCAAAGCAAAAAGGCAGATTTGGGAGTTGGAGAACTATTTTTGGCTCCAGTTGGACGATTAGAGAAAAACAAGATTTCAAATTATTATTGCAAAAAATGTGACTCTGAATTTGAAAATTCTCCCAAAATTGAATATGAGAATCCTAATGAACAGGTTGCAGAAGGTTTGGCACTTACAGAAAAGGGACAGTATCTTTGCAACAAATGTAGTTCGATGATTGGAGAATATAGAACATTTTCTAAGATTTAGTTTTACCAGTAGGTCTCCTAGGTTTTAAATAAAGTAAAAAACCAACCAGAATCATTGTTACAGGATTCAAAATATCTAGACTGGAATAATTCGTTTGAAAAGATGGAAAAGGCCTTTGAAGCTGGTTTGTTTGTTTTGGTTATTGGCCCTAAAGGAACTGGCAAAACCACTCTGGTTAGAGAATTTGCAAAGAAAAAATCCTTGAATTTAGATTCAATTAATTTTAGTTTACGAACACGTGAGAGTCATCTTGTTGGAACTAAAACACTTGAAAACGGTACAGTTGGTTTCATTGAAGGACTGTTAGTAAAATCTATGAGAGAAGGTACCATGTTGTATTTGGATGAGATAAATTCAGCAGAAGCTGATGTGCTTTTGCGATTAGATGAAGCATTAGATGATAGACGACAGATAGTACTCAAAGAATCAACTGGAGAAACTATAACAGCAAAGGATGGATGGTTTGTAGTAGCTACAATTAATCCGCTAACACATGTTGGAACAAAGGAGCTTCCACCTCAAATACTATCAAGATTTCCAGTCAGAATTAGACTAGAATATCCTCCAGAAGATATTGAGCTTGAGATAGTTAAACGACATAGCTCTGGCTCTCATGAAAAAGAATTGATACAGGGAATCAAGCTTGCAAATACTCTGCGTCAGGCAGCTGCAGTTGAAGAGCTTTATTATTCTCCCAGCTTGCGAGAGACAATTGCTTACGCAAAACTACTTGATCTCAAGGTTCCTGCAAAGGAAGCAGCCGGTATTGTATTTGGAAATGTATATGCACAGTGGGGTTCTGTGGAATATCAAAAGGTTAGCGACATCATTACCTCAATGTTTGGTAATTAATGCAGTCACTTAGTCTTCGATATGACACATTAATTGAGATTTCAACTTTTTTAGTCAGACGATGGTCTGAAGACGACAAAATTATAGTGGAGTTATCTCCAAAAAAGGAGATTTCAACTAAACTTGCAGACAAGCGAGTAATACTTATTCCAATTGAACATTATCAAGGAGATGATTTTGCAAGATACAGACAGTTTAGAACGTCGGTTTGGTATGAAGCAATGCGAATCAAGTTTTGCAAAAAAATTCTCTCAAATGATCATGCGTTTGGTTTTATCCTAAATACACTTGAAACTCGCCGAGTTGAGATGCTTGGAAGAAAGGTATGGCAAGGAATGGATGAGGAGCTAATCTTTTGGTATTCATATCAGTGGTTGTACAGGCCTATTTTGAGCTCAATTTATGGCAAGGCAAGAATCGTTGAAGCATTTTACCAGTACTTTATCATGGGAGACATCAAAGGCGAGATTCAACCAAATCAATTTGAAAAGGTTTCAGAGGCTGTAAAGCTAGCAAAGGAGGTTGTAGCTGATGCTTTGAAGAAAAATTATGATACAGAGTGGCTTGAAAAAAAAATTCCACAGATTCTGAGGATTCTAGACATTGATTCATTGATTACTATTCCTCTTGTTGTACCGTTGAAAGGTCCTGGAATAGTTGCAACACAACAAGATTTGGTTAAGGCATTACAAAAAACTGCAAAAAACAGAGAGAGTGATCTTGGAAAGATTGATCCCAAAAATGTTCTAGAGGGAAAAAATCTCCAAGAAGAATTTAAGATCTTGATGGAAGAAAACAAAAAAAGCGAAACAAAAGGTTTGGCAGTAGAAACCATTGGAATTAGTATTCCATCAATAACAAATGTAGATGAAACAAAAATTTATGATCAGGACTTGATTTCTGGACTAAAGGCAAAGTTCAAGGAGTGGAAGACTGGGTGGCATGAGCAGCATGTCAGAGCTGGCGAAGAGTTTGATGAAGAGACATATCTTGAAGGACATGAGCCTTTCTTTACTGATGTAAAGAAGATAATAAAATCTAGAGTTTTGATTTTGCTTGATCATTCTAGTAGTGTGTCAGATATCCAAACAGAATACAAAAAGGCTGCATGTGCTTTGTGCGAGGTCTTGTCATTTTTGAAAGTTAAATTTGCAATGTATGCTTTCAATACTGTACAAAAGCAGGTCATGTGTTGGGCTATCAAACCTGAAGACATAAAATGGAATAATGTTGCTGCAAAAAGGCTGGCACAGATTCAGGCAAATGGTGGAACGCCACTTGCTGAGGTCTATAGTAAGCTCTTACCAATATTGAAAAACAGAAAGCCAGATATTTTTTTGACCTTATCTGATGGAGAACCGTCGGATCCCGATGCAGTGCGTTCTATGGTCAAGACATTGAAGAGTCTTGGAATTAAGATGGTAGCAATAGGTTTAGGCCCAGATACTACACGTGCAACAATAATTGCAAACAATTTGAAGTTTTTAGGATATGAAAGAACCTTGGGCGTTAGTAGGCTAAACGATATACCAAAAAAGGTTCTCAATGTCTTAGGTACAAACTAGAAAAGATAGGATATTTCGAAATCTGATTTTAAAGATCCTTTTTAAATTTGAGATAGTCGTATAGTATATCATGCAGATAATAAAACACCCTGGCTTTGAAGATGAAAAGATAATGAAAAAGTCTCTAGATCTGCTGCTAGTTGACAGGAACAATGAATTTCGAGAGCTAGCTGACGTTATTGGAATTCCAAAAACTACCCCAGGATGGGAATTTATTATTCTAAAGTTCTGCCTTGATTTTCGTGATTGTTTTGTGGCATGGTCTACAAAAGATGGAGAACTAGATCATAATACAATTCACAAATCAATGACTTTGATTAGGCAGTTGGCAAGGGGGAAAAAATCGATGACTGATCTTGCACATTGGGAAAATTTGTCATATACACTTGCCGAAGAATACAGTGCAGTCTATAAGAGATTAAGATAGGGTCTCCTACCAAGAATTACGAAAATTGTAAAGTTTTGAGAGTTCCACTTGCAACACATGTATATCTTTCATGAAAGGCAGATTGTTGAAAGATTAGATGATAATTGTACGTCGTTAATTATCCAAAAGTTCTAAATTTAGCAACAAAATAACCATAGAAATGCCTCAAGTTGGAATTGGTGCGGAAGAGCTTGCAAAAAGCCTACAAAACAAAGAGGATATTCTGATACTAGATTTAAGAACTAAAGAAAAATTCATGGAAGGTCACATTCCAACCTCAGCTAGTGTAGCAGCAGAATCTCCCCAACAAAAGCAGGCGATGTTGTCTAAGGTTCCTGGTGCATTCAAAATAATTCTAATCGATGATGGTTCAGGAGAAGCTGAACAATATGCTAATGCAATGTCACGATTTGGATATAGAGCGCATTTTCTCCAAGGAGGAATATCACAGTGGAAGTCAGAGTTACAAAAAAGCTCACAAACTCCAGTAATTTCTGGCGATAATCTATTTGCAAAAATTAACAATGAAAAAGACGTCTTTCTTTTAGATGTCAGAGAGCCAATGGAATTTGCTGAATTTAAAATTCCAGGTGCAGTAAACATTCCACTAGGTGAGCTATTCATGCCAGATATACAAGAAAAACTCCCAAAAGACAAAAAAATAGTTACCATATGCTCCCATGGAAACCGTTCAATGGTAGCCACATTTACTCTAGCTCAAAAAGGAATAGAGACCTCATCATTATCCGGAGGAATGGCTCTCTGGAATCAGGTACTTCATGATGAGGTGGCAGTAAAGGAAAATGATTTGATAATTGTCCAAGTAGAAAAGGTTGGCAAGGGATGTCTTTCTCATATTATTGGTTCTGGGGGCGAAGCTGCAGTAATTGATCCAAATCATCCAGCCTCAAAATATGTAGAGTTTGCACAAAAACATGGCCTCAAAATTACTAAAGTAATTGATACTCATCAACATGCAGACCATGTCTCGGCTACTAGAGAGCTAGCGTCTATTACAGGTGCAAAACTTTACTATTCAGCAAAAGAGGATTACAAGATTCAAGCTGAAAGACTAGATGATGGAAATGAGATTCAGATTGGTATAAAAAAACTCAGAGTAATTCACACGCCTGGCCACACTGCAGGTTCTATGACCTATATTTTTGATGACAAGTATGTTTTTTCTGGTGACATTTTGTTTGTTGAAGGAATTGGAAGACCAGATCTTAGAGACCAAGTAGAACAATTTTCCCAAGAGCTATATGATACATTACACAACAAGCTTCTCACATTACCAAATGATGTAAAGATTTTTCCAACTCATCATGGAGAAGGTGTAAACCCAACAGAAAATGGAATATACTACACAACACCAGAGATGGCAAAAAAACTTTCACTGCTTGATCTTCCAAAAGATGAATTTGTAAAAAATATAGTGTCAGTTACAACACCAAGACCGATGAACTATGGTATGATAATAAAAGTCAACAAAGGAACCATCCCACCAAATCCAATGATGATTCCTGATTTAGAGATTGGTCCAAATAGATGCTCCATTAGAACTAACTAATGAAATGTCTTTCTATTTCCCAGCCATTTGCAAGCTTGATAGTACAAGGTATAAAGACAATTGAGCTTAGACGTTGGAATACAAATTTTCGAGGAGAGTTTCTCATTCATGCACCTCAAAAGCTAAGAACTGAAGACTGTATAAGACTCAAAATTAATCCTAAAACCCTTGTCCTAGGTGCAATAATAGGCAAGGCAGAAATCTATGATGTAAAAAAATACAGTTCAAAGGCAGAGTTAAATTCAGATTCAAAAAAACATCTAGCATCCAAAAAATTTGAAAACTCAAAATTTGGTTTTTGCTTAAAAAATGCAAAACAGTTTCGGGTTCCAATACCTGCAAAAGGACAGTTAGGATTTTTTGAGGTACAAATCAAACCAAAAAAATTCAAAAAATCAGAGATTGTTTCAGATATTATCGATGAAGAATACAGATACCAATGGATTGGGCGTCACTAGGTTCTAAAAAAGAGAATTTAGGAGTCATCAGTTCTAGGAAGCTTTCCTTTTTCATCAAATGTGTCTTGTACAGATTTATCCGCTAAACCATGTTGGATGTTAAGATCCTTTACTGCTTGGATTAACTGTACTCGTTTTGTTGATGCATGCTCAAAGTAAGCGTCACGAGCCTCATGAAGTGATCCCCCCTTATCAAGTACTTCCTTCATTGCAGCTCTTGCATTGTCAACTTTGCCTTGCATATAATCAAACATTCCCCAAAATACATTATGCACATATTCAGGTTTTTTTGCAACAAATTTTGAAAATGCTTCCTTTGGCATCATGTCTTTGTATTTTGCAACAAAGGCATCTAGTCTTTCATCTAGTCGTTGTTTTGCAACAACTCTTTTTTCTTCTACCTCAGCCTGTTGAGCAGTTTGTTGTGATTTTACTTGTGCTTGTTGTTGATATCTTATCTTTTGTTTTTCCATTTCAATAAGAATCTTCATTGCCTGTGGATTTTTTTGAAGTGCTTCAGAAGCCTTTACATTTATTTCTGTGACATCAGACTCTGCAAAAGCAATTTGGGTTGGGTTTGTTCCAGTAATGGCAATCATTGCTATGATTGACAGAAATGCTGCTGGAAGGATTAACTTTTTTCCCTGCGTCATTGTAAACTGTTTTTGTAATTTTGCATATAGGCATTAAACAGAATTCAGTAGAAATCTTCAATAGGAAAAAGAGGGTATGATTATAAATTTACAAAATCAAAAACATGGATAACTTATCAGTCCTACGTGGCGTTTATTTACAATTCATTTTTCCATCTGTAATTTACTAGTAATATTTAGGAAAACCACATCTGAGTAATTTGAGAAAAATTGGCTAATCCTTTATTTAGTATATATAAAGGGGCTATTTAAGGGACGTGAAATGCCACAGACAAAACCGATTGTGAGTGTTGAAAATGTTGTAGCATCAGCTAGTGTAGATCAACGAATTGATCTAAATGATGTTACAAAAAAGTTTCCAGATACAGAATATCATCCTGATCAATTTCCAGGTCTTGTGTTCAGATTAAAAACACCAAGAACTGCAACATTGATCTTTAGAACAGGTAAAATGGTATGTACTGGTGCAAAATCTGAAGAAATGGCAATCAAGGCAGTAAGAACTGTAGTTCAAAAGCTTCGAAAAGGCGGTATCAAAATCAAAAAAGATGCAGTTATCGTTGTACAAAATATCGTTGCTGCTATTAACCTTGGTGGAAAGATTCACCTAGAGCATGCAGCAAGAGTTTTGCCACGAAGCATGTATGAGCCTGAACAGTTTCCAGGCCTGATACACAGAATGCTTGATCCAAAAACCGTAATTCTTCTGTTTGCTTCAGGAAAACTAGTTTGTACTGGTGCAAAAAAGGAAGCAGATGTTTATCGTTCTGTCCATAACTTACACTCACTACTAGAAGAGAAAAAACTAATGATCTACGACGAGTAGATTTCTACCATTTCTTTTATTCTACAAAAATCTGTTAATCTATTTTGAATTGCATCTTAGGACTTGGGGAATAAAATATACTTTTTTATTTTAAATTACGTGCAATAAAGTTCAATTCACGAGATAAGGGAGAATCATTACGTTCGATTACAAGCTGAAGAGATGTATTCCACCAGTCATTTGTTTTCAAAATTTTATTCCTCCAAACAACAATATCAAGACCATCATGGTAGTTTCCAGCTTAATCAAGAACTAATTTGTAATTCCTGATTTTATACTGTTTATGGAATAGTTTATCTAGATTTTCAAGTCTATTTTAATATAATAAGAGTGAAAAATAGGCTTCAGAGCTTGTTTCCAAGTTTTAATCATGTTATTATATGAAATGAGAGTATACTAAAGTAGTGTACTGCAAGAACTGCGGTGAGCTTATGTTCCCAAGAACTATTGTTTGGAGAGATCCAGATAGACCGCCAGTCCAGCACACGAATTTTGTTTGCCAAAAATGTGGAGATTCTGTCTACAAGAGATATGTGTTAGTAAAATAACTAGATACTAATATCTGGATTTTCAGATTTGAGTTTTTCCCAGTCAGCAAGAAAGTTCTTTAGACCAATGTCGGTCAGCTGATGCTTTAACATTTGTCCTAAAACTGCTGGTGGTAATGTTACAACATCTGCACCAATCTTTGCAGCATCTACAACATGCATTGGATGTCTAACGCTAGCAACAAGAATTTGAGTTTTGAAATTATAATTTGAAAATATTTTTTTAATTTCTTGAACTAAGCCCATTCCATCCTTTCCAACATCATCCAGCCTTCCAATGAATGGACTGATGTATTTTGCTCCAGCTTTTGCTGCAAGAATTGCCTGGTTTGGTGAAAATACCAAAGTAACATTGACAGGAATTCCTTCTGCACTTAGTGCCTTGCATGCCTTGAGACCTTCTGCAGTCATTGGACACTTTACCACAACATTATTACCATATTTTCTAAGACGACGAGCTTCTTCCATCATTCCTTCATAACTTGTAGCAATGACTTCGAGTGAAACATCGCCTTTGATTATTCTAGTAATTTCCTCCATTGTTTTTTGAGGATCACCGCCTTCCTTAGACAGTAGTGATGGATTGGTTGTAATTCCATCAAGTAGTCCCATGTCATTGTATTTTTTTATGGATTCTATGTTTGCGGTATCTAGGAATATTTTCATGACTGACTCCTGATTTCTTTTACCTTTTTTGCTATATTAATAGATGTTATTCCATGCTTTTCAAGCAACAGTGGAATTTC
>DATBIP010000011.1:0-3360 GCA_036556885.1 Nitrosopumilaceae archaeon | reverse complement strand
AATAATGGATCAAATATTTTTGGGACTACTGACTGCGATATGCCTGGCCCAGTATCTTCAACTTCAATCTTAATTGAATCACCATTATCACTTAACCGTAATTCGATCTTTCCTTTCTTTTCTATAGCTTGAATGCTATTTGTTAGAAGATTTGCAAATACTGCTTCAAGTTTTCTATAATCACAATTAATTTGAAAATCATTTGTAGGTATAACCACCTCAATATCTTTTGGAATGTCAATTGAATCTATTGCTGATTCTAAAATAGCTAAGGTTGATGATTCACCTAGTTCTAAATCAGAAACTCTAACAAAACCTAAAACATCATTTACCATGTGGATTATTCTTTGCAATGATCTGTCAATTCTTTCGTTGTATTCTAGTCTTTGTTTTAAATCCATTTTTGGTTTTTCCTTCATTATACCATGTGCCGTTTTAATTACGGAAAGAGGATTCCGTAGGTCGTGAGCAAGTCTAGAAGTTAGCTCTCCAATTATTGCCATTTTTTGTGACTTGATTAATGCATCAGTCTTTAATTCTACTTGTTTTTCCAAATATTTTTTTCGTAGCTCTAAATCTTTTTCTGTCCTTGAAATATTAGATAGTTGTTCTTTGAGTTCGTGATTTAATTTGTTGTATGTGTTTTCTTTAATTGTAAACTCTTTATTTTTTTGTTCCAACTCTTGATTTTTTATTTCAAGAGAATTAGAAAAGTCTATTAGCATTTGTACTTTTGATTGCAAATCCTGATTGGCTTTTACTGCATCATTTATTTTTTCATTAGAAATTTGAGCAATTTCTTTTAATTCTAACTCTTTTTCTTTGAGATTTTGTTTTGCTAACTCCAATTCATGAAATGCCTGAGCTGCGACAGTAGATAGTTCTTTTACAATAGCATTTTCTTCAAACGCTTCAGTTTTTTGCATCAAATTAAATTTGAAAATTATCTAAAAAATACTGTGTCTGTTCACCAGAGACAGACAATGGTATTCCCAAATCATGAGCATTTGGCTAATCGTTGTTTGTTCTTTTGTTACTACAAGCTAGTCATATTAGACATAAACAAAAATTATCATCTTGGAAAAAAAACACATCAATTGGAAAAAACCATATGTTCCAGACGGGGTTACAGATTTTAAAATTAATGTAAAGCCTGACGATGATGAGTGGTCTCGGTTTGAATCAGCTGTTGGAGAAAAAATTCGCTCTGAAGAAATCTTTGCAGTACCAGAAAGAGCAATTACTTTTGATCGTAACAAAATTGCAAAAACAAAAGAAGATGATTATAAAGAAAAAGTTGATAGCTTTAAAGATAAATTTGGAAACACTGCACAGTATCTGAAATTTATGAATGCGCATTTAGCTGAGAAAAAAAATTATCTTGATAAAATGTTATCAGAAAAAGAAAAGTTTGATGATGTAATTACATCGCTTAATCCCAATCTAGTAACTAAAGAACACTTAGACTCTAAAAATTATAATAATGTAAAAGCAGAGGATGTTAGAAAAGTTTTAGAACATATTGAAAAAGAGCGCGATATAATTAAAGAAAGGCTAGAACACTTTTCATCGCAGATTAATGTTGCAAACGAAGCACTAGTAAATAAAAATAGACAGATAGATGAAATAAAAACAGAGCTCTCCTTAGTAGAACTCACTGAGAATAAACAAATTAAAAATGAAAATACTCAGTTAGGATTAATACAGCAAGAAGCAAGTGCGTTAGAATCAAAAACAGAGTCTGAAAAAATTTTTGGTGCAATAAATTCCCTTGTGGTTTTATTAAATTCAAAAAATCAAGCAACCCTAAATGAACTCAAGGCGGTAAAGTCTGAATTTAATAAAATGAAACAAGAATACGACAAAGTTATGCGTATGTTAGAACAAAAGAAAGAAAAATAATTTATGAGTTATTTTTTTGTCTTCCAGCTTTACCAATTAACCAAAGAAATATCATTACAATAAATGCAATTACAAAACCAGCACCTGCTCCAAAGATTAATTGATTAAACGGAGGACGTTCTGCAGAACTAGAAACTTGTTCATCAAGTACACAAACACCATCTTCAAGATGAGTACCTGGTCCACAAGTTTCTTCTAACACACATACACCATCTTTTAGTACAGTTCCTGGTCCACATTCAGTCTTTGGTTCTTCAACAACTGGTGGGGTAACTGGTGGTTCTTCAACAACTGGTGGTTCTTCAACAACTGGTGGTTCTTCAAGTGTAACTCCAGCCAAGAGTGAACCAATGATTTCAACTTCTTCTGTTCCTTGAGGCAGTTCCAGTCTCAGTGTTCTACTATCATTAGTTGTTTCTGTCTCGGCAACTTCAACAAAGTCGCCATCTGCAATTGCTAGGAAAGGTTCATCAGTATCACCAAATTTAGAATCAAAAAATTCTCTGTCAAATGTAATTTCAAGAATTGCTGGGCTCCCTGTCACTTGGACTAGAAAGATTAGTTCGATTCCATCTAGATCAGCATCTACCCCAGTTACTTCGAGGCCTGCGGCGTCATATGACACATCAACGGATTGACCATTAACATCCACAGTGGTGGTTCCTGGAATCGCATAAGCATACATAGGAATAGCTAAAAGCATCAAAGTTGTTGCAAGTAAGACTTTAGATATCAATCCTAGATTATCCCTCTTAGAACCTGTATTATCTTTTCTGCTATAACATTTGCGGCTAGTGACTGAGCTTCTTTTGTCTGAGCACCAATATGGGGGGTTAAAATTACATTTGGCAAAGTAGCAAGTTTATTTCCTGTTGCGGGCTCCTTTTCAAAAACATCCAATGCTGCTCCTCCTAAATTGCCATTTTTCAAAGCATCATAAAGCGCTTCTTCATCTACAACTCCACCTCGTGATGTATTAATGATATGTGCAGTTTTTTTCATCAAAGATAATTTTTTTGCATTAATGAGATGATATGTAGAATCTAACAATGGGACATGCAGTGATACATAGTCAGAGCTTTGCAATAATGTATCTAAATCAGTTTTCATCAATCCGACTTCCTTTGAAAATTCCTCATCAATTGGAATTACATCATATCCAATAATATTCATGTTCAATGCACGAGCTAATCGTCCAAGTCTTTTACCAATATTGCCTAGTCCTACAATTCCAAGATATTTTCCTTTAAGCTCAGTTCCCATCAATTCTTTTTTTAACCATTTTCCATTTCGAATTTCTCTATCTGCTCTAGGAATTTCTCTAGCTAATGACAGCATCAAACCTAAGACCTGTTCTGCCACAGCATTCATTGCTCCTTCTACTGCATTAAGTACTCGAATATTTTTTTCTTTAGCAGCATCTAAATCAATATTATCTAAACCTACACCTACACGTGC
>DATBIP010000010.1:0-1644 GCA_036556885.1 Nitrosopumilaceae archaeon | reverse complement strand
GAAGTTGAAAAATGTAGTTGGGTTTGTGAGTATTATGCAGATAATGGAAAAAAATTTTTGGAGCCAGAATTTATTGAAACAAATGCAAAAGACAGCTATGTTCGTTTTGATCCATTAGGTGTAATAGGTTGTATAATGCCTTGGAATTTTCCATTCTGGCAGGTTTTGAGATTTTGTGTACCTGCTATGTTTGCTGGTAATACAGTTTTATTAAAACATTCAAGTGTTTGTCCACTATCTGGAAATACAATTCAAAAAGCATTGGAAGATGCTGGATTTCCAAAAGGAGTGTTTAGGCATCTGGTGGGAAATTATCTTGTTGGGGAAGCATTAGCAAAATCTAATGTAGATGCTGTATCAATTACAGGGAGCACAAGAGCAGGAAAAAGAGTAGCGGAAATTGCTAGTCAACAGTTACATAAATTCATTTTAGAACTTGGTGGAAGTGATCCATTTATTGTATTAAAAGATGCTAATATTGATAAAGCAGCAGAAGTTGGAGTTAAATCAAGATTTCTTAATAATGGTCAGAGTTGCATAGCTGCAAAAAGATTCATAGTTGAACATGAGGTCATTGAGGAATTTACAAAGAAATTCATTGAAAATGTAGAAAAACAGGTTGTAGGTGATCCATTAGATCCTAAAACTACTATTGGTCCTCTTGTACGTGATGATTCACGTGATACAATCGTTAATCAGATTGGAAAATCTGCTCTAAAGGGAGCCAAAGTCTTAGTTGGAGGAAATGTTCCACAAATGAAAGGATATTTCTTTAATCCAACTGTTGTGGTAAATGTTACACCTGATATGTCAATATCTCGTGAGGAGGTATTTGGCCCCGTTGCTCCAATCATTAGCGCACGAAACCCTACTGAAGCCATTAAATTTGCAAATGATACTGAGTTTGGCTTAGGTTCTAGTATTTGGTCTGAAAAATTTGCTAAAGAGAATAATCTTGTAAAAGATATTGAGGCAGGAATGGTGTTTGTTAATTCTATGGTAATTTCGGATCCACGTGTTCCTTTTGGCGGTATCAAAAATTCAGGAATTGGACGAGAGCTATCAAATTATGGTCTTAAAGAATTTGTAAATGTAAAATCTGTTATAATGAATTAATTCACAAATTCTAACAAGGTTTTTGCACGTTTATAATGAACTTCATCGATCATTTTTCCCTCTACAGTTGTTGCTCCCTTTCCTTGCTTTTTTGATTGTTCATATGTTTGACATACTTTTTTTGCCCATTCTATCTCAGTTTTGTTAGGGTGAAAAGCTTGATGTGTTATTGTAATTTGATTGGGGTGTATGATAGTTTTTCCAACATATCCAAGACTTTTTCCAATCTTACAATCTTCTATCAAACCATTTTGGTCTTCTAAATCCTGCCATATTGCATCTAATGCATATACACCTGCTGCCCTGGCTTCTAATGGAATTTTTTCCCTAGCATATTTAGCTCCTTCTGGTTGTTTGGTATATTCAATACCCAAGTCATTGAGTAGATCAAATACTCCAAAAATCAATGCTGTAATTCGTTTACTTGCAGAAGCAATCTCGTAAGTTTTAGTCACACCCTCAGCTGATTCTATAGATGGCATAAGAGATATGGAAGACAGTTTTCGCTTTTTTTCAAGAAGTGCTAAA
>DATBIP010000009.1:0-1903 GCA_036556885.1 Nitrosopumilaceae archaeon | reverse complement strand
AAAGATTTGGCAAAAGGATTGCAGTTTTAGTATCTTCCTTGTCAAAGGATAAAAAATTGCCAAAAAAGAATCGAGAACTACAATATGTACAACAACTCAAAGATGCTCCAATAGAAGCAAAAATAATCAAACTGTGTGATATATCTGCAAATCTAAAAGATCTGGCAAGCTCAAAAATATCAAAGAATCAAAGGAAAAAAACCATAAATCAAAAACTCCATTATCTCAAAGTCATAAAAAATGATCTTACAGAATCAAAATCAAACTATCCAAAAATCTCACACGTAATTCAAGGAATAAACGATATGCTAGTTAAAAACGGGCAAAAACCTATTCTGATTTAATCAATTTATTTCATAAAAATTTGTAATAAAAATACTGCAAGACAAAAATAAATCGCAATAGTTGTGATATCGCTAATGATTGTTGCAATTGGTCCAGAAGCTGTTGCGGGATCTATTCCAGATTTTTCAAGTAAAACAGAAACATATGTTGAGAAAAATGCTTGAAATATCATGCTAAAAAAGATTGATAATCCTATCACTATTCCAAGGTCTAATGTTCCCCAACCAAAAAAAGCTGCAGCAAAAAGAGAAATAGCAAAAATAAATCCTAAAAGCGCTCCGATTTTTAGTTCTCTTGACAGGTAAGTCCTAAAAGAGAACTTGGGTTCTAATGCTAACATTCTGATTATCAGTGTTTGAGATTGGGTTCCTATTGCATCACTAAGATAAACAATGACGGGAATAAATGCCGCTAGTATGATGTATTCATTGAGAAATGATTCAAAATTGGATATGATGGCAGCTGCCACTAAACCTCCAAGTAGCCCAATAAACAATGACGGAAGACGTGCCTTAACTAATCTTGTTACGGGAGTTTCAAGTGATTCAATCTCTTTTATTTTGTGATGAACTCCTCCAAATCTTAGAATATCTTTTCTTGTCTCATGATGAAATATGGAAAGAATTGTTTTGTGTGTGATTATTCCAAGCAAATGATTTTCTTTGTCTACTACTGGAATTGATCTTAATCCATGTTTGAGGGCAAGATATACTGCATTTTCTTGATTCGTATCTTCTGCGACATTGATAATCTTTGTTTCCATTATTTTTTTAACTAAAGTTTCGCTGTTTTCTTGTAGTATTTGCTTTAGTGAAACTACGCCGACTAATTTTTTATCATTATCCTCCACGTAAACATATCCAATGGTTTCAAACTCTCTAGCTTTTTTAGCTAAAATTTCTTTTATCTGACCAATCGTGATTTCTGGATTAACGGTTAGGAATTTTTGTGTGATCCTATCTTTTGCCTTTCCCATATCATCGTTCAAACTTTTGTTGCGCCTTTCCTGACAAATTAATTAAATACAATCAGTGCATTATAAACAAAAATTCAGATTTTAATTATATAGAATGCAATTTTTCAAAATCCGTTATACATTCCCATCATTGGGGACATTGCTAATCCCATAAAGAAACCCACAAAGAATCCAATTGCCGTGATAATAATACCAAGGATTAAACAATTTTTTGCAAGTTTTGGGTCATCTTCCTTTAGAACAAAGTATGCTATTACGCCTCCAATAATGCTAAAGAAAATTGGCAACAAGTACCACCAGCCACTTCTCTTTTTTTGGAGTTTATCTCCCTGTGAATCTAAACGATCTTTTACCAGTCTGCCACAGTGTGTACATACATCGGCATCTGGTGAAGGCAATTCCTCTCCACATCCAGAACAAAATGCCATATGATTTTTTTTGTATTCAATGGATAAAACCATTGCTAGACAAAGAAATTACTCCTTTGATTCAGACATTAGCTCATCAATCTTTGGAATTTTATTTAGTGCCATCAAAACCTGCTTTTGTTCTACAATTTCATCTGGGTTTACTTTAGACTCT
>DATBIP010000008.1:0-26129 GCA_036556885.1 Nitrosopumilaceae archaeon | reverse complement strand
TCATTAAATCAAGGAACTAATCTTGAGAGATTTTTTAAAATAGTAAAAAAAATACGAATTGAAACTAATTTGCCATTAGTTTTGATGACTTATACCAACATACTGTATAGAAAGGGATTTGACAAATTTATGAAAAAAGCAAAAAGTGTTGGAATAGATGGAATCATCTTACCTGACATGGCAATAGAAGAATCAAAAATATACTTGGATGCTGCTAGAAAAAACCAACTTGATACAATTTTTTTGATCTCACCTAATACAAGCCAAGAAAGAATAAAAAAAATCCTAAAAGCAACAACTGGATTTTTGTATTTAGTATCAATCTATGGAACTACCGGAATGGTAAAAAAAATTCAAAAATATACAATCGATGCAATTAAAAAAACAAAAAGGATTGTAAATAAAAAAATCCCAATCGGAATAGGTTTTGGAGTAAGCACTCCTAATGATGCTAGAAAACTTTTGTCATATGGTGTGGATGCTATTATTGTAGGTAGTGCATTTTTACGAATAATGGAACAAACTCCTGCAAGGCAAATTGAATCAAAAATTGCATCGTTTACAAAAAGTTTGAAAAACACAACCATATAATGTCAAGAATAAATATGGGATTTTTCCATCACTAATGTGCAGACGAAATACATTTTCATAACAGGGGGAGTTATGTCTGGCCTTGGAAAAGGCGTAGTTTCGTCTTCTATAGCAAAACTCTTACAATTATCAAACCAAAAAGTATCTTGTGTAAAAATAGATCCATACCTAAATTTTGATGCTGGCACCATGAACCCAGTTGCCCATGGGGAAGTCTTTGTTACAAATGATGGCGGAGAATGTGATATGGATATAGGAAATTACGAAAGATTTCTTAATGTCGATATTCCAAAATCTCATAATATCACTACTGCTCAAATTTATTCTAAAGTAATTGAGGCTGAACGAAGAGGAGAATATCTTGGTGCATGTGTACAAATAATTCCACACATCACCGATGAGATAAAAAATCGTATTAGAAAAATCGCAGAAGACGAAAATCTTGATATTTTAGTAGTTGAATGTGGTGGAACTGTTGGAGACATTGAAAGCTTACCATTTCTTGAAGCCTTGAGGCAAATTAGGGCAGAAGACGGTCCTGAAAATGTAATTTTTGTTCATGTTACACTAGCCCCATCACTTGACGTGGTAGGTGAGCAGAAAACAAAACCAACACAACACAGTGTTCAAGAATTGCGAAGAATAGGTATTCAACCTGATTTACTTACAGTTCGTTGTAGTTATCCCCTTTTAGAAAAAACAAAGAAAAAGATCTCAATGTTTACTAATGTTTCTGTTAGAGATGTATTTTCTTGTCATGATGTGGATTCGATTTTCCTAGTTCCACAAATTCTAAATGATCAAGGGTTAGTAGACATTATTTTCAAAAAGTTTGGAAAAGTAGGATTAGTAAATGCATCAGCAAACTGGGACAAATGGAATGCAATTGTTAATTCGTTAAAGAAACATCAAGAATCCATTAAGATTGCAATGGTTGGCAAGTATGTTACATTAGCTGACAGCTATGTTAGCGTGAATCATGCGTTAAAACACGCAGGCTCTGCGATTAATAAAGACGTGTCAATTGAATGGATTGATTCAGAAACTCTTGATGGTAATATGGAAAGATTAGCTGGTTTTGACGGTATACTTGTTCCAGGAGGCTTTGGAATAAGAGGTTCTGAAGGAATAATCAAAACTGCAAACTTTGCACGAGAGAAAAATATTCCATATCTTGGAATATGTTTTGGTTTTCAATTAGCTGCTGTTGCATTTGGAAGAAGCGTGTGTGGTTTAGAGAATGCAAATTCTACTGAAGTTGATCCTAAAACCCCACATCCTGTTATTGACTTGTTGCCTGAACAAAAAGATGTTTCAAACATGGGCGGTTCATTACGATTAGGAACAAATGATATTATCATAAAGGAAAATTCTCTTGCATACAAAATCTACAACTCTGAAATTATTTTCAAGCGTCATAGACATAGGTTTGAATTCAATAAACAGTATCTTGACAAATTTATTGATAATGGCATGGTTTTTTCAGGAGAAAGTGACAATGGAAAAAGAATGGAGACATTAGAAATTCCATCACACAAATTCTTTTTTGGAGTGCAATTCCACCCTGAATTTAGTAGCAGGCCGGGATTTCCTGAAGACTCATTTAGAGCATTTTTAGAAGCTGCGTCACGCTAGTCTAATTTGGATATCTCGTAGATTTTTTGTCTAGCATCACGCATTGAGACTTTTTTCTTTACATACCCCTTATCAAGGAGATGACTTAATGCAAGCCTTACCGTTCTGTCTGGCAACATTGTTTTTTTACCAAGCTCCTTTTGAGTCATAGCGCCTTCATACTCTAGAATCTTTAATAATAGTTTTGAGCTTGGTGGCATGTTTAGAAGATCTTCTGCAAGGTGTACTTTTTTTGCTAGAGCAGAAATTGCAGTGGAATCTTTTTTCATTCTAATAATCCTAGCAGGTTTGTATTTGGTGCACTCTAATGTTTTATTTACCTTGTATCGATCAATTCCATCTAATACAACTTCACAATAAAGTCTTGAGGAGATATCATCAATTACAATCAGACTGTCATTTGAAACTATTAGAGGACGTCTTGTCACATCTAGAGAGTTTACCGAAATTATTCCAAATACTGAAGAATCCTGAAATATTACTGGACCTCCAGCTGACATCGAGTAAGCAGAAGAGCCAATTGGTGTAGAAATAATCACTCCATCGCTACTATCATGCCATACTTCCTCATCATTTACTCTTAGAGTATATTCCATCAAGGTTGCACTCTTTGAGGTAAAGACTGCTACATCATTTAAGACAGGATATACACTTTTTCCATCTATTTTGACTCCAATTCTTGGAACCTCTTCTACTGTGTAATTTTTATTTTTTAATCGATTCAGATATGAAGAAAGCTCTTTGAGATCAATTTGTGCCAAAAATCCACTAGATTCAGATTCACTAATTCCCAAGACAGGGATATTTGAATCAAAACTTCCACGAAAATAATTTCGAACGCCTCTATCACCACCAAGAACAATTATGCAATCTGCAGGTTTTGGTTTAGAACGAGGGCTCATCATAAAATAACTTATTGAGGCATTATCTAATTCACTTTTTATGGATTTGATTGCTGATTCGCTAATTCCAGAGTCAAAGATTCCAATTTGCACAAAGCAATTACAATGTTTGGTAGAATAAAAACTAGACCTGTTTGAACTTTACTTGATTATAGAAATACGCTGCATTGGTCTCTATTGCGCCTTTTGCAGGTATTTTCTCTAATCCCACTTCTTTTGTTTCAATTGCGGCTTGAGCTGCACCCCCTGCAAAGCATAGAGCCCAAAAAAAATCCTTTTCTTTTAATATCGTACAACAAAATGTTGCGCAGAAAATATCCCCTAGTCCAGTAGTATCGTACAACTCCAAATTTGGCAAAGTAATAGAATATAATTTATCTTTTACAAGCAGGGAAATTTCTCGTTTGTTAGTAAGTATTACGTGTTCAACCCCCCTTTTTTGAAGATTTTTCAGAGCTTGAAGCCCTACATCATTTGTTAAACAAAAAATCTCATCAGGGTTAACCTTTATTGCTGAAATTTTTGATAAATCAATGTCAGTTTTTTCTAAAATAATTTTTTTTTCAGAGTCAGTTCTTCGTAAGAAACCTTGAGGATCAAGTAAAACAAAACTTGAATCATTTTTAATTTTGGTGTACACCTCGTTTGATATTTCATCATATACGGGACTAATTACAGTTCCATCAGCATTGGTTTTAGAATATTCTATTGGTTCACAGGTTTCAAGAAGAGATAATCTTCTATCTGTCCCTGAAATTGTAATATTGAACTTTGTTGTGGGCCTGCCAGATAACGCATTTTCAAATAATATCTTTTTTCTGGTGAGAATCTCTTTTGGAAAATCATTTCCAAATTTTGTAATCAATTGAGCATCAAACTTTAGGTTTTTTGCTGTGATTCCACAATAACATCCAGGACCGCCAATTTGTTCATATGATGAATTTCCAAGATTGATGTAATCTATCGTGCAATGAGAAAATACTGCAAATTTCACTTCTTATAACGAATTTTATGATGATTTAGTTTTTTCCATTCTTTTTTTATTGCATTCATTACAGATTATGTCCCCTTTTACTATAACTAACTCTACATTAGAAGTCAGGCAAGAATGGCACAGTCCTTTCATACTGTAAATTGGATAAAGAGCCTTAAATCTTTAAGAATATTTTTATGAGAATTTGTATTTTGGTAGAGCAATTTTAGGAACATTCCTAAAAAGCTCGTACCAAAGGGCTATGGTCGGTTTAGACGGAATTGTGGGGTATAATATGAGCCCACTTCCTATCTTGAAAATGTTTTAACTGTTTTTCAATAAAAGACTCGCGTAGAAATTATCAGTAAAAACGCAAGCATATAAGGAAGAATAAGGATGAAGGGTCATGCCATTAAAGAGGGCCAGCAGAGGACGTAGAAAAGGTGGAAAAGGCTCTTCAGATAGAATACAATGTACAAATTGCGGAGCAACTGTACCTCGTGATAAAGCAAAAAAAGTTACTTCTAGACTTAATCTAGTTGAACACTCGCTTGCAAAAGAGTTACGAGCACAAGGTGCCTACATTGCGTCCCCTAGAATATTAAAGTGGTACTGCATTTCTTGTGCCATACATTTTGGTATTCTAAAGATTAGGTCTGAATCTTCAAGAAGAGATCGTGGCAGATTAAGATAATCTAGTGTAATTGTTTTGCAGTAACAACAATTCTTTGAATTAAAGTGATTCCAGCTATGACAATCACAATCATTACAGCATAATCCATGAATCCAATCATGCCGATAATAGCAATTACAAGCAATCGTTCTGCACGTTCCCCAATACCAATTCCTTGCAATTTTATTTCAAGAGATTCTGCTCTTGCTCTTGTATAGCTAACTAGCAGCGATAGTGTAATCGCAAGAAATACCAAATACGGTTCTGCATATCCACCAATTAATATTCCAAGAAATATTGCAACTTCTGCAATTTTATCAAATATAGAATCAAGCAAAGCTCCTTTTTTTGAAGTCTTTTGTGTTACTCTAGCAACTTGTCCATCTACTATATCAAAAAATCCAGATACTAGTAATAGTATTCCTCCAATTATTAATGCAAATTCAATATTCAAACCATAAACTAATGCCGATGCAAAAGCAATTGCAATTCCAACACCAGTCCAAAAATTAGGGGAAAGACCAGTAGCTGCAAATGCTCTGCCAATTTTTTCTAGATATGGCTGTAATGAATTTCTAAGATTATTTAACACGAAATTCCCCTAATTTCCACATATATAAAAAATTCAGATGAAAAAATACAATTCTTAGGTCTTTAGGCATGCTTTCCTGTAGATTTTTTTTGAACACACAATTCCCTATATCTACATGCATGAAAAAATTACTATGGTCATAACTACACATATGATTCATCAAATTACTCTTGAAGCAAATAAAGAGAAAACTGATAAAGTATCAGACGCTGAAATTTTTGAATCATTTCTAAAAAAAATGGATAAATTCGAGAATAATCAAAAAATTATTTCTTAATATTCATAGCTATTATTGCTGACATTAATCTTGCAGCCATTGATGCAGTTGCACCATTATCGTATGTGGGGCATAATTCAACAATATCTGCACCGGTAATTTTTTGATCTTTTAGTGAACTAATCATATCGTATAATTCTCTAGAAGTTATTCCTACTGCCTCTGGGTTGCCAACTCCAGGCGCAAAAGCTGGGTCTAAGACATCCAAATCTATGCTCACATACAACTTGTCAAAAACTGAAACTGCATCTTTGACTAACTTTGAACCATTACCGTGTCTAATATCCCAATCAGAGATTGTCTTTACTTTATGTTCTTCTTTAAACGCTAATTCTTCTTTAACATATGACCTTGCACCAACATGAATAATTCTATCAGAGCCTTGTTTTTCTATCAATCTTCGTAAATATGATGCATGACTAAGTTTGATGTCTGCATACTCGTCACGAAGATCATAGTGTGCATCAAATACAATATACCCAGTTTCTTTTGGAAAGCATGGATATGTTCCAAGAGTAATTAGATGCTCACCACCAAGAATGATAATTTGTTTTTCTTTTTTGATTAATTCTGAGGTGATTTTTGAAACCATATCTAGCATTTCTTTTGCTACTACGGTATGTTTTGTATTACCCAAATCTTCAATGTTGACTGTTTCTAAATCAACTGAAAATTGAGGCATAAAAATTTCAATATTGTTAAAAGATTCACGTATGGCATCAGGCCCAAATCTTGTTCCTGGACGATACGAATGGGTAGAATCAAAAGGTATTCCATAAAGAATTGTTGAAGGTTCTCCTTCTTCACTTGGACTAGTAATCAAGGGATTTCTATTCATATACAGATCAAGATAGCTCATGTTTCTATCATATGGTACTGAAAATTTCCCTATAATAAATTCAAAGGGAATGTATTATTGGATTGGTTCTGATAGTCCTTCCCCATCCCACATTTCCATTGCTATCTTTTCTGTCATTTTTTTTCTCCATCTTTCGTTGATACCTTCTACTTGGCGAATCATTGCATCAATCGGGAATGGTTTTTGCATAAGCTCAATTTTTTCTCCAATTTTTCTAACACCTTTCATCATATCCTTAACATACCCTGTAACAAAAAGAATTCTTTGTTTTGGGTTAACTTCCATGATTTCTTTAGCAACTTCTGTGCCAGACATTCTTGGCATTTTGTGATCTAAGATGACAAGGTCGTAAAGAGAGGTTTTTTTCTTATCTCCTCCACGAATTTTATAATCATCTAAGTACTGATAGAGACACTTGAAGCCATTTTCAGTAATGATTACCATATGACCTCGTTTTTCCAAAGTTTTTTTGTATAGTAATGCTAGAGACGGACTGTCTTCAGCTACGAGTATCTTCATTCCCATATGGTGTCTATTTTTATTTAATATCTACAGATTTCTGCTTTAGTTTGTTCGAAAAATACACATCATCAAATTGTTTGAAAAAAATTATACCATTATCTGTGGTCGTGAAGATAAGTGTCGATTAGAGTTGAGGCCTGAAAAAGGTTTATCATGAATTTGTTCGCTAATTTCCTTTACAAATTCTTCAAAAACAAGTTGTTTGAGTTCGCCAGTCTCTCTGTTTCTTATGCTAAGGTCTTTGGCATTGACCTCTTTTTCACCTATTACCAAAATATATTGAATCCATTCTGTTTCCGCTTCGCGGATTCTTTTTCCAATACTTTCGTTTCTATCATCGATATCTACACGAATTTTAGCAGCAGTTAGTTTATTGGCCATATTTTCACAAAATTCCAAAAACTCTGGTCTGATAGGAATTAATCTAACTTGAGTAGGTGACATCCAGAGTGGAAAGCTGGGCTTTCTTCCTTCTTTAGCATCCTTTGCTGCTTTTTCTAACAGTGCATAAATCACTCTTTCAACTGCCCCACTAGGAGAATTATGTAATATTATTGGATTATGCGGTTTGTTTTGCTCATCAAAAAACTCAATGTTGTATCTTTTTCCGTTCTCTACATCAATTTGATCAGTTGACAGTGCAGAGGCCTTACCTAAATTATCTATAAAATTGAATTCCCATTTTAAGACAAAATAAAAGAATCTTTCTTTCCAAAGCTCAACCAAAACAGGTTTTCCAAGTTTTTTTACTGTTTCGTGAACAAGTTGCTTGTTTTGATTATAAAATTCCTCTGTAAACCTTATTGCCATCTCGTAATCGGAATCAGACAAACCTAAACCACGAAGTACTTCACGAGACAAATCAAATCTTTTTTTAAACTCTTCAATAGCTTGGTTCATGTCCTTACAAAATGCATGGCAGTCTGGCATTGTAAACGCACGCAGTCTTCTTAGACCAACTAGCTCCCCTGACTGTTCACGACGGAAGCTGTATCTTGTCATTTCATAGAGTCGTAATGGTAAACTTTTGTAAGATAATTGAAAATCAGTCGCCATCAAAAATTGCCCAAAACAGGCAGCAAATCTCAGTATCAATTGTTTTCCTTCAGAATTTATGTTATATTGCCTCGCAGGAAAACGATTAAAGTAACTCTCAAGACTAGGGTGATGAGAATCATACATGATGGGAGTTTCAACCTCGTATCCACCATAGTCTAGAACTTTTTCAGACACATATCGCTCTATTAGAGATTTAATCAGCCTTCCATTTGGATAAAATCGCATGTTGCCAGAATCAGATGCCGGCTCATAGTCTGCAATTGCCATTTTTTTCATCAATCTTACATGTGGAGGAGGCTCGTCAACAGATCTCTTCTTTGCAGCTTCATATTTTGATAAGATTTCTAGTTGAGGATGTTTTGAAAAATTAAATTTATCAATTTCTTGCATGGTTCCATCTGGAGACAAAATATACCAGTATGATTTTATCTTAGATTCAGATTTGACAGCCTCTGAAGTATTGTCTCCTCCTTCACCTTTTGTAATAACCTTTGAGTTTTCAGCTAGTGGATGACCTTTTACTTGTAACTTGTAGGATTTTGTCCAACCAAATGGAGCTCTTGACACATCAAGATCTGTTGCCAACGATTCCATTTCTTTTATAATGGATAAAGCTGAATTTGGTGATGCAAGATTTGAGCTAAGATGAGCATATGGGTATAACAATAATTTTTTGCAGCCAACCTTTGCCATAGAATTTTTAATTTCATCAATTGCTTTTTTTGCAACAGTATTATCATCACCTTCTTCAACAGCAATAAATGTCACAACGACTTCGTCAAGGTGTTTTGTTTGTGGGGTAATTTCTTCAGCTGATTTTATCTCTTTTTTTGTCGGTGTATATTCAATACTATCACAATGTAATTGAAGTATTCGCACAATTTTTCACTCTTGAGTTATTGAAATAAAGGTATCTAATATTTGTAAATTAAAAATTGCCTTGAAAATAGTATATTGTACATATAAAGCAGATCTAAATTATCTATGAGATTATTTTTGGAGTACGTTGGTTTAATGCGACTTTTTTTATTGTATCTATAAATGGTTCAAAATCATACGGTTTTGTAAAGATGGCAGATGCTTTACTTTTGTCAAACTTATAATCTGTAAAAGCAGTTACTACAATTATTTTTGCTTCTGGAAAATCTTGAGTAATTTTTTCAAGTGCATATCCACCATCGTAGTTTGGCATATTCATGTCTAATATTACAATGTCTGGCGATAGTGTTTTGTATAGTTGATATGCTTGCTCTCCATCATACCCTTTCCCAATAACATCAATTCCCGCAATTTCAAGTGTTTGACAAATTGATTCTGACGAATCCTCATCATCATCTACTACAATAGCTTGAATTGTTTCTTTAGGAATTTTAGAATTATCCATTAAATGTCATAGGGAAATTTCTAATAAAACCACTTGTTTGTAATCAAATACCGACAGGGATTAGCTTGCTTTTAATTCGGATTCTAGAGTGATGATTGAACGTAAAATTAACCCTGATATGCCCAAGTTTTTTACAAGCAGTTCTTTGACAGATTCGAGTGGATTAATTCCTCTATATCCTTCATCATAAATCATTTCTATTGATCCCTTATCTGTATCAACAAATGAAGTAATCAAAGAATAAGGCCCAAGATTCTCATCGGTCTTTTCTACAAAAAGTCTGAGTTCTATTTTTTGTATCCTAAAACCATGATCTGAATAATCCTGTCCAGAAAAAAGGGTTACAGATTGGTCAGGGATTCTATTTACTCTGTCAGGATTAGGGACATCAATAATTTTCATTACTGTAAATATTGTATGTATATCTCTCATAAGAATATAATTTGTATTCGTAAGTGTTATTTAGTGCATGAAATTTTTTCATTCGTGGATCATCATCATTTTCACGGCAAGGACATCCCTCACGTAAAACTAGATCCTAAGATGAAAATCCAGGATCTGGTTGAGGTTTATGCCAGAAGCGGATATAATGGTAGGCAATTAGGAGAAGCTGCACAACTTTATTCAAAAATGATTAGTGAAGATGCAGTAATTTGCCTTACAGTTGCAGGGGCAATGACTCCAGTAGGATTTGGTGGGATAATTCAAACGTTAATTGAAAAAGGATTTGTAGACTGGATTGTTACAACTGGCGCAAATGTGTATCATGAAGATCACTTTGCATGGGGTTTTCCGGTAAAGCAAGGTCATTATGAAGTTGATGACATGAAACTTTATGAAAAAGAAATTGTGAGAATTCGAGATGTTTTTATTAAATTTTCTGAAACCTTAGAAGCAGAAGATAAAGTAGTTCAAAAAATGTTTAAGGAAAATCTAATAGACAAACCTTTTACAAGTGCAGAATTTTGTAACATAATGGGAAAAATTAGTAAAAATAAAGCAAAATATCCTAAACGAAGCTTTCTAACTACTGCATATGACTATGATGTACCAGTTTATGTTCCAGCATTACTTGATTCATCACTTGCCATGAATTTGGCAGTGCATAGATTAAGAGATAAGGTGTACAGCTTAGATTTCGTTAGAGAGATAATAGAACAGGCAGCGATTGTTTACAATTCAAAAAAATCAGGTATTGTGGAATTAGGAGGTGGCGTGCCTAAAAATTCTGCGCAGCAGACAGGTCCGCTTTTAGATCAAATATTGAGGAGAAATGATGGGGGACAGGATTACATTATACAAATTACTGATGCGAGACCAGATACAGGAGGATTATCAGGAGCTACATTGCAGGAAGGAAAAAGCTGGGGAAAGGTACAGGATTCTCATCATGACATGATAACTGTTTATGCGGATTCGACCATTGCTTTTCCTATTCTTGCGTTATATGCACTTAGCAATCAAAAACCAAGAAAACCAAAAAGGCTTTACAAAAAACTTGGTCCATACTATAACAGCCTCAGAGATGAGTTTTTGAAAGAATCGCCTTCAAAGTTTGAACACAAAAAGCCTAGAAAAAGAAATTAAAATTTATCAAATCTAGCACGTTCAAGGTCTCGATCATCTTTTGTTGCTTTCTTCCATTCTTTATAGTGTTCTTTACACAGAACAGTTTTTTTTCCTCCAGAGACTTGAAAACCTGCATTTTCTACTTTGGTCGTATTTAGAGAACGTACACCATCTTTGTCACAACCACTTATGTTACATTTAGCTCCTTTTGAAATGACTCCCATTATACAAATTAGAAAATGATGTCATATATAATTGAAATTCTAATGTTGAAAAATTTCAATTAATGTTACTAATATGTGTGAAAAAATCAACTTCGATGTTTAAAGATTTTTTGAGAGTGAAAATACTATTGAATTATCAGCCAACAAAAAGATCAATTAGATTCATGTCAAAACTGAATTGGAAGGAGCTTGTGCCATATATGAAAAAAATCTATGGGCAAGAATATACGGAAATTTTTGTAAATCGATTAAAAGAAAACAACTAACATTATATTCACCTTTATAAGGAGGATTTAATCTCAAATTTTTCTATGGGTGGAGCAAAAAAGAAATCACCAGCACAACAAGAAAAATCACAAACTGACGAGTCTACAAAAAAATCAGGAGAAAAAAGGAAAGGTAAAAAGAAAGAAGAAGGAGGGTCTTCAAAGGCTGAGATTTCAGTAATTGTTAATGAAGAACAAGCTATGAAAATTATCAAAAGTGCAAAGGTACTTACAGTTCAAGATCTTGCACGACAGTTAGGAGTTAAAGTTTCTGCATCAAATGCATTTTTGAAAAAATTGTTAAATGATGGTAAAGTAAAAAGGGTTGGCGGATTTAGTGGTCATCACATCTATCAACCACTATCTGCATAAAGTGAAAATACATCTCCAGGTTTTATAGTACTTAGTACAGAACTATCGGATAAAATTTTGCCTATCGGAGTCATTGTTTTTGTAGATGATACATCTCCAGAAAAAAAGCATATGCTTCCATTGGCTGGCAAAAAAGCAATATCTCCTTTTTTGAATTCTTTTCTTGGTCTATCAATTCCTGATTCAATCGGTGTTTCAAAATAAGCAATATTATCTGCCATGAGATGAGCATTTCCTTCTAACGGCAAAGATCGTGAAATAATTCCCACGGTCCTAGGTGAAAGATGTCGTTTTAACTCGCAATTGAGTTTAGTTTTTCCACGTATTTCTAGAATCATCTTAATTTTTGATACAGAGTCTTGTTCCATTCGTGATAGGAAAATTTTGTTACATAGATAAACGCTGGGTTTCAGAACAGCTCAAAATATTATAAGAAAATGTCCCGTTTCGAATATATTACCAGCTTTAAGAATTTGAGTAATTGTCTGAATTAGATGAAGAGATTATAGAGCCTACTGAGGAGGTTGAAGAACTACCAGAATTTGGAAAAAGTGTTACTGACGCTATAACTGCATATAGAAAAATTAAGGAAGGAAAAAAGGAATTAACTGAAAAAGAATTAACAGAGTTAGATAAAGAATGTAAGATTATTGAAGACCGAGAAGTAATTGAAAATGATCCTGTTCATGAACCTCAAGAGATTGAAGTTACAGGAAAAGGCAAAATAGCAATTGGTCCACCTACCTTAACTAGATTTGAAAAAGCAAGAATAATGGGAGCAAGAGCATTGCAGCTCTCCCTTGGTGCACCGCCATTTATCGAAATTCCATCAACTGCAAGAACTTCACTTGATATTGCAATGGAAGAACTTGATCAACGGGCAATTCCAATTATTATCAGAAGAACATTGCCCAATGGTGACTATCAAAACATACCAATTGATTACTTTCTCTAATTAGTTTTTCATTCAATTGTTGTAATTATAGATAAAAACTATCAATTTATGGATGATTCGTCGATAATATTTTTAAACCGAAAAATTTTCTTTGTATTGGGTTGATAGTACTGGAGGAACTAGGGCAAACTAAAGTGGTATCTACCATTTCAGATTATGAACCATCAGTTTTTGATGTTCATAATGAGCCTGTCATGATTGAAGCGTTTAATGTCGTTTCTCTTTTAGGAAAATACAAAAAAGCTATTCTTCGTGCTAAAGGAAATTCAATTCCAAACGCGGTAGCTATTGCAAACATTATAACTGAAAAAATGTTAAAAGGAAATTCTAAAATTCATAAAATAATAGTTGATAGTGAGATTCCTGCTGGGTATGGAAGAATGCTTTCAACTATTGAAATTGTTATATTAAAAAACTAGTATACGCTTCCAGGTCCTTTTAGAAGCATGGTTTCACATTCTTTACAGATTGCTTCGTCGATATTTGATTCAAGATGGTGATGTATATCGCAAATTAACAAGCTTGATTTGATGTAATTGCATAAACCGATAAATTTTGATAGACTAGCTGGCGTGTATGCTTTATTGGAAGCAAGATTGTCGCTAATTTCATCAACCATCTCTACAATCTGTTTTTGAGATAATAGTTTTGCAATTAATTTAGGATCTCCCCTTGTTCCTCTAATGTAATTACTAATAGCAGCCTGGGTAACTCCCAACATCTTTGATATTTCATCTTCTCTAATTTTATGCTGTTCAGCAAGTTTTTTTGCAAGAATTGCTCGTAACGCTGGAATCAAAGTTTTTGATTCAATTTCAGCTGGTAATAACATGCAAAGAAAATATTTGACGAAATATTTAAACGTGCACACAAAGATTCCCTGTCTTTTCGTTCGTTAGTTTTTACTAATTTTGTTTGATTAGGTTAACCTATATAATTTCAAATATTAAATTCATTATTGGATAAAATTTTTGAAAGACTCTATGAGATACTTGAAGATTCAGTTTCTTCTTGCTCTTCTAAAACTCTTGCATTATCTGGTGGCTTGGATAGTAGCATTATTGCATTTTTTTTACAGAACAGGGTTCATCAAGCTATTGCAGTAACTACAAAAGACTTTGTTGCATCAGATTTGACTTATTGCCAACTTGTTGCAAAGAATTTTGGAGTAAAACTAGAGATAATAATGCCAAGTATTGAGGAATTATTATCGTCCATAGAAGAAACCATTAAGATCTTGGAAATTTTCAACGACATTGAAATTAGAAATTCAATTGTAATGCATATTGCTATATCATCAATTAAAAAAATGGGCTTTACAAGTATCATATCGGGAGATGGAGCAGATGAATTATTTGCAGGATATAGCTTTTTTTTGAAAAAAAATGAAAATGAATTACAAAAAGATCTTGAAAGAATATGGAAAATCATGCATTTTCCATCAAAAAAAATTGGTGATTCATTGGGAATAATAGTTGAAACTCCATTTCTTAATCAAAAGGTAGTAGATTTTGCTAAAACTATTCCTGCAAATCTAAAGGTAAGAGAGCATGAGGGGAAAAAGTATGGTAAATGGATATTACGCAAGATCTTTGAAGATAAACTTCCAAGAACTGTAGTCTGGAGAGACAAGTCTCCAATGCAGGATGGCGCTGGGACTGCTGAGTTGACGAATCTTTTTAACACATTGATTTCTGACGATTCCTTTAAAGTAAAATCAAAAAAAATTCAAGACTCTGAGAAAGTATACTTGCGAACAAAAGAATCACTTTACTATTATGAGATATATCGAAAATACTTTGAACCACCCGCAAAATTACATTCTTCTAAAATAAAATGTCCAAAATGTCAATTTGAGGTATTAGCCAATTCAAAATTTTGTAGAATGTGTGGCAGTTTCCCTATCTAGACATTTTTTTTCCACTTTCGTGGTTTTTTGATAAATATGCGTCTACAACCATTACAACAAAAATAATATTTTTTTCCATCATGTTCATGAATTAAAGCTAAGTTTTCATCTAATTCAATTCCGCATACAGGATCAGTAGGCACAATAATCTCCTTTAGTTTTTACTATTTATACATTCTAAAATTATTCTAATTCTAACCTGATATTGTTTGTTCGCAGTAAACATACGAGAAAAGATACTGAATCAAAATAAATTCAAGTCATTAGGAAGTTAAAAATGAAGAATCATCATAGAGGATTAGTATCTGCATACACTGTTGGCATGGTGCTCTTTTTTAGTATTGCACTGGTTTTAGTAGTTATTTATTCAAATATTGGATTTCAAGTTAACATTACACAAAAAAAAGTTGTAGAAAAAGCTGTAGAACAGGTAGATGATCACTTAATAGTGGCAGGAAAAATTTCTGCAGCTGCTGATGTTTCTTTAAATGACTTGATTGCAACTGCAACACCTGTTAAAACCGTGTCAGATGGTCCAGTACATGTTGACCCAAAAAGAATGACTGTGTCATATGAGTTAGTACAACTTGAAAATTACACAATAAACTATGAGAATATTTATGGTGGAAGTATACCTGATATGTCCTATAATTCATTACGTGATGCAGTAGCTGACGCAAAAAACCGTGGCATAATCAATGTCAATCCATTTGTCGATGAACAAAAACCTGACACCACTACAGCATTTGTTTATTGGATAGTAAATCAAAATTTTGATAATTTTGTGGATAATGATGAATTAGCAGTATTCGCTATAGTTTATGCCGATAGGGATAGACCTTCTAGCGGAGAACAACTCTTCATACAAGCAAATGTGCCAGAAGGATATGTTTTAAGAATTGAACAAGACGTACCAAACATTTCAGATGATGTGTTAAACTTTGGTGGAATCATTGGTGGCTCTTAATTGATACATTAATTATTTGTTTTAGTTAGTTTTTGCATCAGCATTTCGAATTCAACTTGAGATAAAGGTGGAATTTTCATGATCATGAGATTTTCTTTTACATTTTGTTCTGACTTGTGGCCAACTAATGGTGCCAATACTCCTGGAGTGGAGCGAGTAAATTGTAAAGCTCTCAATGATGGTTTTAGTTCACCAAACTCTGGCATGACTCCTGGCGAGAGAAGCTTTCCTTGCATCAATGGAACGCTTGTAAATACTCCAATTTCATAATGATTTGCTGCTTGTAATATAGAATCTAGCTTACCATCAAATGATTGATTTTTTATCATTAATGCTTGGTCAAGATACATGTTGTATGGTAACTGAATGAATCTAAATCCGTGCTCTTGCCCTCCTACGTTTTGCGCTAATTGTATGACTTCGGATAGCTGTAAAAATTGAGGATTATCAGGTAGTACCCTAAAGCATTCCCATGTTGCCAAACCATAAAATCTTATTTTATTTTCTCTTCTTTTAGATTCAAAAAATTCAAATGACTTGTGCAAGTTTTTCATGAATTGTTCTTTAGTAACATCTTGAATTTGCCCTTCTACAGCATTATGAAGATACATTAGATCAATGCATTCAAGACCTAGGTTTTTCCTACTACGTTCAAGTTGGTCATTAAGATATGACACTGTCATGCAATGGTATCCTGACGAAATGTCGTTTGCTTGAATAACTCCTTTGGAAACATATTCTCGGTTAACATATTGCCAGAAGTCTTCTTTGATATCACCATCATTTGTTACATATCCATTTTTGGTAGAAACAAAAATCTCGTTTCGATTAATCTTTCCATCATTGATTAATTCAAAGATTGCCTTTCCAACTGCTCGTTCTGCTTTTTGTGAACGATAATTTATTGCAGTATCAATAACATTGATTCCGGCAAGAATCGATTCCTTTACAGCATTCTTAACTAGCTCATCTGTTTTTGCATCAGGATTTCCAAGGTATGTTCCAACTCCAACGTTAGATAAAGTCAATCCATGGATTTTTCTAAAATTTTTCTGGTTAACATTTTGTTGTTTGGTCAAAAATGCAAGAGTATCATTTGATGTAGCGTAACCTTCTATCACATTATATCTGAGAATTTGACTGTTTAATTATTTTTGGAAAGCAACAGGCACTCTTTGTATTTCTATTCCCTGATGAACTTGGTTGATTTTTTCTATAATATTATTGAGGTCATAGGGTTTGAGTAAAATTGCATTTACGTTTAATTTTATCAGTTTTTTTACATATAAATGAGTTAAAGAAGCTGAAATGATCATTATTTTTGATTTTGGATCATACTTGCGAATTTTTTCTATTCCATAAAATCCATCATAATTTGGCATAACTAAATCCATTAAAACAATGTCTGGATGATGTTTTTTATATAATTCAAAAGCATCGTTCCCATTTTTACCTCTTCCAATGACTTTGATTTCTTTAATTTTTAAAAACTCACACAAAACTTCAGCAACATCATTTTCATCATCAACTACAATGACTTTGATCATAAACGGTATTGGAAAAAAATTATAATATTAGGTTGTATGTATTTTATGAACAGTTTACAAGGGTACAAGAAAACTTAGGACAAATAGAATACCTGTGATTCTGCTAAAGATAATCGTTTTACTCATCAGGGATACAATTTCTTCAATATCATTAAAATTTTTTTGAAGTCGTAGTCCTACTTTAATTATTAATGGCAACATTACCAAAGAGATTAGTGAATACGCTGGGAAAATTTCTAACACAACTCCAGAAATTAGTATTAAATAAGCAATTATTGGAAAAATCCAAAAAACTAAAGTAGCCTTTTGTTTTCCTGTAACAATTACTAGTGTTTTTCTACCTTTTGCTTTATCTGCATCAAAATCTGGAAATGAGGTAATAAACAGAACAAGAGATGACAGAACACCAATGAAAACTCCTGCAAATAGTATTGCAAGATTAAGTTCCATGGTTTGAATATAGTATGATCCAAGAACAATCATTGTACCTTTAATTGTAACAAATACTTCTGCTAGTCCAGAGTCAACAATTTTTGTAGAATAAAAGTAAATTGATATGACAGCAAATACCAGGATTGCTCCAATTATTATCCCATCAATAATTACAAAATAGCTACCAATCGCAGCACCGATTATTAAAAAGAAAACGCCTGCACGATATACTTGATTAGGTCGCAGTAATCCTTCTGGAAGAACGCCTGTACCACCGCTCATCTTGGTTCGTTTGGTTTGGATATCTATACCACGTTTAAAATCCCAATAATCATTAAGTAGATCCACACTTGCATGCAGTGCAACAACTCCGCTCATTGTCATAATTGCATAAAGAAGATCAATCTGTTGAATATGCCACCAACTAATTGCTAGACCTGCAGAGACGGCAATTACAGAGGAAAGCAAAAACCTAATTCGAATTACTCGAAGCCATATCCTTAGCATACCAAGATTATTTTTTTGCCCTCTAAACAGTTTTTGTAGTTTTTGAAGTGTGTTTGTTCGCTTGAAACTACATACCAGTCATATCTCATGTTTTGTTCAAAATTACATGCTGGAAAAACACCTAAAGCGAATTAAAAAAGCTGAAACTGGCAACCCTCAAGAAGATGAATGGGTAGAAATTCCAACTTTAGGTCAAAGAATCCCAGATCAAATTGTTGAAGAGGTTCCAGACAGATCCGTAAGAATAGAAAAAATAAAAAAATCCAACTATGAAGAGTTTGAAAGAGATTCTCCAAAACTTAAAGATGAATTTACTAATACAGCTCAATATTTTGATTTAGCAAAAAAACTTGTTGAAGAAAAAAAGACTCGCTTTGATAATTTTAAAAAGAACAATGAGAGATTCGATAAGGAAATATCGATTCTAAATCCTAAAAAGCCTGAACTAAAGTTTGATTTGAATAAATTTGATTATAAGGAAGTAAAAGTTGCTAAATTAAAACACGAAATAACCAAACTGCAGACAGAACGTGAAGAAATTAAAAACAAAATAACTTACTTTAAAAATCAAATTGAACAAGCTCAATCAGAGCTAAGCTTCAAGGTAGATCAAATTGATGACATCAAGCTTGAATTGCAACGTCTTGAAAAGAAAGAAGCATTACAAAATAAAATAAAAACTGAACAGGAAGCTATTGATATAATTAAAAAAGAATTACAAGTTGTTGGGGACGTAAGTGAATCCAAAAAGATATTTCGTACTGTCAACACCTTAGTTGAGCTATTAAATGAAAAAAATAAAGCAACAGTAAATGAGCTCAAATCAGTTAAAGAAGAATTCAATGAATTACAAAGAAAGTATACTGAATTGATGAGTAAGCTAAAATAACATTATACTAGAGAATCGTCACTTACACTAATCGGCTTTCTTCCGCTAAATCCTACATCTTTTTCATGCCAGAATTTAATTTCCTTCTCACCTTCTTTCCAACAAAGCCAAACTTCTTCATCAAATCTCTTTGATGGAAAGTCTAGTAGTCCCTCTTCTATTCCTTTGATTACTACTCCGGTACTCTCAAGATCCTCAATAGCTTGATAAAATTTTGTTACAACAGAATTTAGCTTTTGTTTGATAGTTACATATTGTTCAAATTTACTAGTTGGAGTCAAGGTACTGGAAAGCTCTTGCTCGATTTTTATTATCTCATTTTTTAGCTTAACAACATGTTTGAATTTTTCTTCAATGAGGGGTAGTTTTTCATTGGCGCTTGCTATAGTGAAATACAAAAACATGAATTTGCTAAAAGTTGGGTTATTAAAAATCTATTTCAATTCATCCAACTATAAATGAAAGCTGCAGATTTATTACCAAATTTACTCTTATTTTATTCATGAATGATGATGAGCAGATAGAACAACTAATCACTCAGACTTTGGACGGAGCTCTTGCAACAATCCAAGCACATTTACAAGAAATCGAACAAAACAAGGATGTCCTTCAAGTAGAAAATCCCAAGGAATTCGTATATGGATTAATTATTGGCTCTGCCCTGACAACTGGTATCACGGGATTAGTTCAGATAAAAAAAGCCATGCCTACACAAGAGGATCAGCTAAAAATCAGAGACATTGTTTACAAAAACGTACCTCAGATAAGAGAACGAATTTTTGATTAAATTATTGAAAAAATAATCCGAGGGGATAGGACAATGAAACTGGGATGAGAGCATTGCCCCTCGGATATTCATTTGCTCATCATAACTAGGAAGAGTTTCTTGATATCTCTGAATATGTCCGAAAAAAAACAGACAAACTAGGACTAAACAAAGAGCAAAATCATATTATTAATAACTCGAAGGCTCAAAAATACCATATGATTTCATTTTCCACAAAGGAGATAGAGTTTTTAAATAAAATGGAGGCGTGTAGGATAGCCACATCGCATGACGATATGCCGCATGTAAAGCCTGTGTCGTACCTATATGAAGAAGGCCTGTTTATCATAGCAACCGATTATGAAACTAGAATGTACAAAAATCTCCAAAAAAATCCTCGCGTAGCACTTTCAATTGATGTTTATAAAGATAAATCGCATCAAGCCGTCTGCATACAAGGAACTGTCGAAATTATTGAAAACGGAAAAGAGTTTTTAAGAATATATAAAAAATTCCATGAAAAATTTGAATGGGTGCGTTCCCAACCATGGAAGGAAAACGAGGCACCATTCATCAAAGTTACACCAATCACAAAATCTAGTTGGGGTTTGGAATAATTTTTTAATGGAAAATTATTTGGAAATGATATGGCAGACAAAATTAAATGCTCTCACATTTTGGTAAAAAAACAAAGCGAGGCACTAGCAATCATGGAGAGATTAAAGAAAGGTGAAAAGTTTGGCAAGCTTGCAAAAGAGCTGTCAATTGATTCTGGCAGTGCAAAAAGGGATGGAAGTCTTGGATATTTTGGCAGAGGAATGATGGTCAAGCCATTTGAGGAAGCAGCATTTAAGCTACAAGTTGGAGAAACATCAGAGCCAGTAAAGTCAGAATTTGGGTATCACATCATCAAAAGACTGGGCTAGAAATAGGCATCAAGTGCAGCCTTTGGCTTTTCGACGTTTTGTTGTAATACTTTGGTCATTTTATCTCCCATGTTTTTAGCAGAGGTCATTTTTCTTTTTCCAATCCAATAATATGTCTCATCAATAGTATCTTTTGCAATAAGTACGATTAGTTTACCAGAATCTTTTCTTCCTGTACGGCCTCTTCTTTGAACATACCTAATTGAGCTTGGAACATTGTCATAAAAAATAACATAGTTTACTTCTGAGATGTCAAGACCCTCCTCGCCAACTCTTGTTGCAATTAAAACCTTGTAAATCCCATCACGAAAGTTTTGTACAGTTTCGATTTGCTTTTTTTGTTTAAGACCAGTCTCCCCAGCCTTCCCAATTAAAAATCCAGCCTTGATTCCCATGTCGGTTAATTTTTGATAAATGACTTCAACTGAATCTCGATAACTTGTAAAAACCAAAGCCTTTCCGTCCACTGATTCTAAAATCTCTTTTAATTTTGGAATCTTACTGTGTTCGATCCCTTTCTCTTGTGCAGCCTTTGCAAATAATATTGCCTGCGTAAAGAATTGATCATTTTCAAAAAGATCTCGTATACCTACTCCCTTTTTCTTGCTTGTTCTATCACAAAATCGCAAAAATGGGGTAATCCCATGGGATTCAAATATGCTTAGTGCATAATGAATTCTAATTGCAGTAAAAAGAGGTTTTGCAGAACGTCTATTTTGTCGCAAGACATATTCACGTAACCTTAGTAATTGTGATAATGATCTGCTATCTGTAACATTTACACCGTTTCTTTTTAGTTCTCGATATCGTTCCTCAAGTGCCTTTTTGATGAGATTTTGAATGTGCTTCATCTCTGGCGGTAGTTCCACATTAATCCACTGTGTTTTTGTCTCTTGGATGTATGGTTTTACATCTGGACTATCCTCTGTTCGTTCTGCTACAGTAGAAATTCTAAGTGTAGTGATCATTTCAGTAGCCTTTTCTTTTTCACTTGGGAGAGTTGCAGTCATTCCCATAATTCTGGCATTGGTACCTGCAAATCGTTCTGCAATTCCAGAGTATGCATAGTCTCCAATTGTTCTATGAGCCTCATCAAAGATTACCAAATCAAATTGTGCGGGTGAGACAATTTGTCTGTCTAAATCATTTTTTGTAATTTCAGGAGTAGCACAAATTACACTGTTCATCCATAGTTTTTTTCTTTTGTTTATGAGATCTTCTCCTGTAATTAATGCAACATCTTCGATAGTAAGATTATTTTTTAAAAATTCATAGTGTTGATTTGCAAGCACTCGTGTTGGTGCAAGAAAGAGCACCCCACCAGCACCTCTTGAGAGATAGTCAGCAATTACTTGTAGAGCTACGGTAGTTTTACCAAGACCTGTAGGTAAGACTACAAGACAGTTTTCTGATTTTGCTTGATTGGCCAAATTTACCTGATAATCACGATATTCTATAGTATTTTTTTGTAAGAACCTGTGTTCAAGGAATTTTGTTGACATCTAATAATTAGTGGCTAATATTATGATTTTATGTTTTCTAGTTAGCAAATAGTAGCTATTACTCAAATATCCATATATTGTGGCTATGAGCATTTTTTGATGTGCCTAATACTTTTGAGAGACCGAGTTGGGATGAATATTTTATGTTGCAAGCAGAGCTTGCTAAATTGCGCTCAAACTGTATGACTCGCCATGTTGGTGCGGTAATAGTTCGAAATCACAGGCAAATCGCTACTGGTTATAATGGAACTCCTCCCGGCGTGAAAAACTGCTTTGATGGAGGATGTAAGCGATGTCAATTAAGAATGGAAGGAAAAATAGAATCTGGAGCATCTTTAGATAGATGTCTTTGCAATCATGCTGAAGCCAACGCGATAATGCATTGTGCGATTTTAGGAATAGAGACTGGAACCGATGGAGCCATTTTGTATACAACCTTTGTACCTTGTTTAGAATGCACAAAAATGGCAATTACTATAGGCATCAAAAAAATTGTATGCCTAGATACATATCCTGAGACCGATTATGAGTTAATAAAAGAAGCAGGAGTGCAGGTCATAACTCTTCAAAAAGCAAAAATCGAGTATTGGGCAAAAAAGCTAATCGAAGATTATAATGCAAAAATAATTCCAAGATAATTCATGACTGCCACAAATAATGAATCAAGTGTGTTGCAAGGCAAGTCAATCCCTATCTCATTATTAGTATCTGCAACGTATAACAATCAGAAAAATGCCGCAGTCTTAAAATTTTATGAGCCTAAATCACAAAAAATAGTTCTTTGGGATGATCAATCAGGTCACAAGCCTTATTGTTATTCAAAGCTTAACCCTGACGAATTAGATTTTCTTTCAGATAGAGATGATGTGATAAAAATTGACACTGTGGAAAAACATGACATGCTAAATGATACTGAAATTAAAGTATCTAAAATAATTGTTTCAAATCCTCTTGCAATAGGTGGAACTGACAAAAGCATTCGTAATCTAATTGATACATGGGAATCTGATATAAAATATTACGAGAACTATCTATATGATAATTCACTAATCGTTGGCAAATATTACCAAATTGAAGATGGGCAGATAAAGCCACACAATTTAGAAATTTCTGATGAAGTTCGTCTGGCACTCAAGAGTCTCTTATGGGACAAAGCAACAGACGACGGAATGGTAGACGCTAAAGAATATCAAGAATATGTTTCCGCCTGGGCTGATCTTCTGAATCAACCAATCCCAAAAATTAAACGTGTTAGTTTGGACATTGAAGTAGAAGCAGAAGTTGGCAGAATACCAGATGCAAAGATTGCAGATAGAAAAGTAACTGCAGTTGGATTTGAAGGAAGCGATAATTTCAAACAAGTATTTGTTTTAAGACAGGAAGGCTTGGAGGAAGGTAAAAACGAACTTCCTTCTGATGTTACTATTCGAATCTATGATGCAGACAAGGAAAAAGAAATGATACTTGATGCGTTTAAAAAAATATCAGAGTATCCTTTTGTGATAACCTTCAATGGAGATGATTTTGATATGCCATATTTGTATAATCGTGCACAGAGATTAGGAATCAAACAAGAGGATAATCCATTATACATGATGAAGGATTCGGCAACACTAAAGGAAGGAGTACACATTGATCTGTATCGAACCTTGTCAAACAGATCATTTCAGATCTATGCATTTAGTCACAAGTATACTGATTTTTCACTAAACAGCGTATCAAAGGCACTCTTAAATGAATCTAAAATAGACTATGGGATTGAGCTTGCTGATCTGAATCTTTACCAGACAGCAAATTACTGCTTTAATGACGCCAGTCTGACATACAAACTTACAAGCTTTAACAATGATTTACTACTAAATCTGCTAATTGTCATTTCTAGAATTGCAAGAATGCCAATTGACGATATTGCACGTATGGGAGTATCGCAATGGATTCGTAGTCTACTTTACTATGAGCACCGTCAGCGTAATGCGTTAATTCCAAAAAGCACCGAACTTGAAAAAAAATCAGTCGGAGTTACTAGTGATGCAATTATCAAGGATAAAAAATTCAGAGGGGGTCTAGTTGTTGACCCTACAGAAGGAATTCACTTTAATGTTACTGTAATGGATTTTGCCAGTCTGTATCCAAGTATAATTAAAGTAAAAAATCTATCATATGAAACAGTTAGATGTCCACATGAGGAATGCAAGAAAAATAAAGTTCCACAAACAAACCATTGGGTTTGCACAAAGCATAATGGCATGACATCTCTTTTGATTGGCTCACTTAGAGATCTTAGAGTAAATTATTACAAACATCTTTCAAAAAATGAAGCATTATCAGATGAACAGAGACAACAATATACTGTAGTTAGCCAAGCACTCAAAGTAATACTCAATGCAAGTTATGGAGTAATGGGAGCCGAGATATTTCCACTGTATTTTCTTCCTGCAGCTGAGGCCACCACCGCAATTGGTAGGTATACAATTTTAGAGACAATAAAAAAATGTCAAGAGTATGAGATAGAGGTACTGTATGGCGACACTGACTCTTTATTTATTAAAAATCCTACACAAGAACAAATCCAAAAAGTAATTGATTGGGCAAAAAAAGTCCATAGTGTTGAGTTAGAAGTAGATAAGGAATATCGATATGTAGTATTAAGCAGTCGTAAGAAAAATTATCTTGGAGTAACAAAGGATGGAAAAGTAGATGTAAAAGGTTTAACAGGGAAAAAATCGCACACGCCTCCTTTTATCAGGACATTGTTTTACGAACTTCTTGGAATTCTTTCAAAGGTCCAGTCAGTTGAGGATTTTGAAAGTGCAAAAAAACAAATCAGCAGTAAAATTACAGAATATGCTAAAAAAGTAGAAGAAAAAGAAATTCCGTTATCGGAGCTTGCATTTAACGTAATGATTAGTAAGGCTCCATCTGAATATGTCAAAACAGTTCCGCAGCACATACGTGCAGCAAAATTGCTTGAATCAATTCGAGAGATAAAAAAAGGTGACATCATATCTTATGTCAAAATTGTAAACAAGCCTGGTGTCAAGCCAGTTGAAATGGCACGACCTGAAGAGGTAGATTCCAAAAAGTACATGGAATTTATGGAAAGCACCCTAGACCAAATCACATCTTCAATGGATCTTGATTTTAATACAATACTAGGCAAACCAAAACAAACTGGATTAGATCAATTTTTCTGGAACTAGCGATGAAAAATGTTTTTTGATGAATCATCTTTAGGAATTTTAGCTACAGTAGCAGGGATAATAATTTTGGCTGGATGGGTTCCTCAAATTATCAAAGGATATAGAACAAAAATGCTCAAGGATGTATCAAAATACCTTGTGATTTTAGTTGCAGTTGGAGCTTTTTTGTGGATTTTGTATGGGATTGAAAAAGATGATCCTTACATTATAGGAGTCAATGTGGCTGCTATTGCACTAACTACTACCGTACTTTGCATGAAAATGCGGTATGAAAATCAAAAAGATTGAGAAAATGTTTGTTATGAACACACAAGTCGATATTAAGATAAATTGGTAGTAATCTTTTCCATATGGCATTTCAAAAACAATGTCCAAGCTGTACCAAATACGTTACAATTACCACAGTAGAAGGAAAATATGAGACATCCCATAGATGCCCCCATTGTGGATTCGTAATACGTATACCCCCAAAGCAATATGCCATGAAAAGTGGAGACTACGGGGATTAACCACTTTCTTTTTATTTGATATAAATACAAAAAACATCAATGTTCATAATAAATTGTAAAAATTATGAGGAAATTTCTGGAGAAAAAATAATAAAATTAGTCAAAGCGGCACAAAGGATATC
>DATBIP010000007.1:0-9416 GCA_036556885.1 Nitrosopumilaceae archaeon | reverse complement strand
CTTTTCATTTTAATTTTTTTTAGAATATCTGCACCCAGAACATAAATTCCTAAACATTCAGCCATTTGCATTTTGATTGTTGGTTTTTCCATAAATTCAGTAATTATTCCATCTTTTACCACTGCAAATCCCGTCTCTTCTTTTCGTGTTGTTCTTGTTGCGATGCAAGCTATGCTTTTATTTTGTTTGAAAAAATTAATCATTTTTTTGATATCTATAGCGCAAAGATTGTCTACAAACCATAGAAGAAATTCTCCAGAGTCTTTTAGTGAGCTTGATACATGAAGCAAATCTCCCGCAGTGCCGCTTCCAGAATCTTGGACAAATTTTATTCTCTTGCCTTTTTTTGGATTCTCAAAATAATGTTTAATCTGTCCTCCCAGGCCTTTAAAATCTGAAACAATTAGTATCTCATCTATGAAAGAAAACGAAGAAAGATATCCAATGATATGATCTATTAGCGGTTTTCCTTCTACTGGTATCATCGCTTTTGGAAAAAAATCTGTAAATGGCTTTGCTCTTGTTCCCTTGCCACCTGCAAGAATTATTGCTTTCACGTTCTAACGGTATGACTTTTGTTTTCTTCTTCGAGCACCAGGTCCACCGAATTTTTTTGGCTCTTTTCTTCTTGCATCTCCACTAATGAGATACTTGTCAAACTCGGCAATTCGTTTTCTTAGATCCTCTCTGGCTGATTTGGTTAGCGGATGCTCACGTGGCTCTTTTTTTGTTTTTGTCCAACCCGTGAGTGCTCTAGAAATTGCAGTCGCAGCAGCACTTGCCTGACCCATAAAACCTCCCCCTTTAACTCTCACAGAGATATCTACTTTATTTCGTAAATCTCCAGAGATTTCAAGAGGAGACAAAATTACCTCACGTGCAACTTCCTGTGGGATCATCTCGACAGGAACATTGTTGATTCTTACTCTTCCTACTCCCTTTGTAATGTATACATGTGCACGTGCAGTCTTTCTAGTTGCATAATAAATTTCAGTTTTTGGAATCATGCAGCCCACCCAACATTTCTTCCAAGCTCGGCCATACTAGTGTAATATGCATTTGATTTTCTAATCTTTGCGTTATCAAACTGAATCTTTTCAAATGCTTTTAGCTCACTTGGAACTCCAATATACGCTCGTAATCGTTTTAAGGCATCTTGCCCAGACGATTTTTTTCTTGGTAGCATACCTCTTACCATTCTGCTGATAATTGTATCCGGTCTTCGAGGATGGTATGGACCATGCTTTGGATGGAGAATACTTGCAATTTCTAGAAATTTTTTGTATTCTCCAAGTATGTTTTTTCTAGTTCCACTTATCATAATATTTTCGCAGTTTACTATTGATACTTTGTTTCCTTGCAATAACAATTTTGCAACGTTTGAGCAAAGTCTTCCGGCAATAAGATCAGTTCCATCTACAACTATAGGCCTATTTGTCTCAACAACCTTTTCTTGCTTGCTAGCCAATGATTCTCACTCCTTTTCCAGTTGGAAATTTTTCAATCATTTCAGTAAAACTGATAATCTTTCCACCAGAGTCAATAATTTTTTTTGCTGCAGTGTTTGAAATTGAAAAAGAGCTCAATGTAACTTTATGTAAAACATTTCCAGTTCCTAAAACTTTTCCAGGTACAACAATTACAGCATTTTCTTTAGTAACATCATTAATTTTATTCAAGTTTACAACTCGTCTAGAAGAAGATGATTTTAAGGCAAGCTGAGCCAACTTGGACCAAATCGGCGCATCGTTTTTAGCTGAGGCTTGCTTGAGCTGCTTTACCATTTGTAAGACAACCTGATTAGTCATTTGAATAACGCTTTTTTTAACCCAAATATAATATGTATGCTTATTCTGATTTTAAATTTGTTAAAATCTCTTTGAACTCTTCTAACCTTTGAGACAATTCCTCAACTCCACCAAGCACAATCTGTTGGGGTGAAAGAGCGCCTGTTGATTCTACTGTAAGAACATGCTCGTCCTCTTTTTCAGTATTAATCAAAGTGGAAATATTAGACGAATTCCATTTTGCATGTTCTGTACCTCTACCTAATCGTGCATATGCTTCAATTTTTATGCGCTGACCAGGGGCAACAACAACTATTGGAATTTTATTAGAAATAGGTTTTACAAATTCATCTTCAGAAGTTAATTCATTTGAAGTGATAGTTCTAGTAGAATCAGAATCACCAGAATCTATCATCAACATAACTCTGCAATTTGAACAACCAGCTTCACTATGACACTCACATTTTGATGGCTCTACAAATCTTGAAGGATCCGTTTTAAGTGGAATCATTCCAAGCCTATGTGCTATTCCTTCATCTGCCAATACTGATGAATTTTCAATAATATCTACAGTATCAATTGCAAAAACAGGAACACCATTTAGACAAATCCTTCGTAATGCATTTGCATACTGTAAGGGTATCCCTTTGAGCTTAACTGACATTTTCTGCTTATCTTGACTAATAACTTCTAAAGAAGGCAAACTTAATGAAAAAATCTAAAGTCCAAATAAAAATCTAGCGAGTAATAATGTATAGATAAATATCAAAGTTTGATAGTCATAGATTAGTTATGGTAGACAAGGTTACTGTTGTAAGATATTCCTTTGAAGGAGAAAAATTCGAAATTCTTGTAAAGCCTGATCCTGCTTTGGAGTATAAGCTTGGTAAAAGAAAAGATATTTCGTCAGTTTTAGTATCTGATGAAATCTACTCTGATTCTAGTAAAGGAACAAGAGCTTCATCAGAAAAACTACTAAAGGCTTTCAAAACTGAAGACGCAACTGCAATAGCGGAACGAATTATGCAAAAAGGAGATCTTAACTTAACTACAGATCAAAGACGCAAGATGACTTCAGAAAAACGAAAACAAATTGTTAACTACATTTCAAAAACTTATGTTGATCCCAAATCGCATCTGCCACATCCTCCACTTCGAATTGAGCAAGCCATGGAAGATGGTAGAGTTACAATCGACCCTCACAAGAGTGTTGATGACCAAGTCAAAGAAATTGTAGAAAAACTTCGATCAATAATTCCTTTAAAATCAGAAAATTTAGTTTTAGAAATTACTGTTCCTGCACAATTTGCAGCGCAATCTTTCTCTGTGCTAAAGTCAGCAGGGACTTTGAAAAAAGAAGAATGGCAATCAAACGGTTCTTTAAAAGCAATACTAGAAATACCTGCAGCAGCAAGGCCAAACGTGATTGATAGATTAGGTTCTATTACAAAAGGAACAGCTTCTGTCGAGGTAGTCAAGTAATGGCAGATTCTAAAAGAAGATATGTTATACCTGGAGATGTAATTACCACAGGTCCATACAGACCAGAACAAAATGTAATTCTTGAGGATAAAAAAATTATTGCAACTACGGTTGGAATTTCTGAAATTTATGATGATACAGTAAAAGTCATTCCATTAACCGGAATGTATATTCCAAAAAGCCAAGACTTGGTAATTGGAAAAATAGTTTCTCATAGCTCCCTTTCATGGGAAGCTGACATTAATTCATGTTATGTAGGAATGCTTCCGGCTTCAGATGTTTTTGGTAGAAATTTCCAGCCAGATACTGATGAACTTACCTCAAAACTAAAGAAAGGAGATTTGATTGCAGCTAGAATTGTAAACTTTGATCGTTCAAGAGATCCACTCATTACAATAGCAGATAGAGACCTTGGTAAAATTGATTCAGGAGAACTTGTAAAGATTGCCCCAAGTAAAGTTCCAAGGCTAATTGGAAAGCATGGTACAATGATTCAAGTAATTGAGATGGCAACAAATGCCACAATTACCATTGGACAAAATGGATTGGTAGTTGTTGCTTGCGATAATCCAGATGGATTATTAAAGGCTAAAAAAGCAATTCAAATGGTAGATGAACAGGCACATATGGCTAACCTAACCGATAAAGTAAAAGAAATGTTAGAATCAAATAGTGAATAATTATGGGCGGAAGAGAATCTGATCTAGTCTTACTAGATGAAAATGGAATTCGTTGTGATGGAAGACGAGTTGATGAAACTAGGAAAATTTCTATAAAAGCAGGAGTACTCAAAAATGCTAACGGTTCTGCGTATATTGAATTTGGTGACAATAAGATACTTGCTGGAGTTTTTGGACCAAGAGATGTTCATCCAAAACACATGGCAGATACCGATACAGGAATATTGCGTTGTAGATACCACATGTCACCATTTTCGGTTGGTGAACGAAAGAATCCGGCTCCATCTAGAAGAGAAATTGAAATAGGCAAAGTAATCAAAGAAGCATTAAGGCCTGCTGTGATGCTTGAAAAATTTCCACGAACAGCAGTAGATGTTTTTGTTGAAGTTCTTCAGGCAGATGGAGGAACCAGATGTGCTGCTCTTGATGCAGCATCAGTAGCTCTTGCAGATGCCGGAATCCCTATGAGAGATATGGTTTCGGCGTGTGCTGCAGGAAAAGTTGCTGATACAATAATTTTAGATGTCAATAATGAAGAAGATCAGGCTGGTCAGGCAGATATGCCTATGGGTTATATGCCAAACCTGAAAAAAATTACTTTACTACAATTAGATGGAGTTTTAACTCCTGACGAATTTAAAAAATGTGTAGAAACTGGTATTGAAGGATGCAAACTAGTTTACGAAATTCAAAAACAGGCATTGAAAGACAAATTTTTTGCTAATGGCGGAGAATAGTAATGACATCTACTTCTGTTCTTGATCAGCTAAAAAGAAATAAAATTCATGATCTGTTAGAGAAAGGAGAAAGATTTGATGGCAGACGATTAGATGAACCACGTCCTCTTACAATTGAAACTGGAATAATTCCAAAGGCGGATGGTTCTGCGCGTGTACGACTAGGTGATACTGAAATAGTTACAGGTGTAAAAATTCAGCCTGACAAACCATTCCCAGACATGGGCGAAAAAGGAATTTTCATTTGTACTGCTGAGATTTTACCTTTAGCACATCCTACTGCAGAACCCGGTCCACCAGGTGAAGATGTTATTGAACTTGCAAGAGTAGTTGATAGAGGTATTAGAGAAAGTGGAATGATTGATTTATCACAACTTGTTTTACAAAAAGACAAATCGGTAATTGGAATTTTTGCAGATAACAGCGTCACAGATCATGATGGAAATCTCTTTGATGCATGCGCATATGCATCTACTGCAGCAATTCTATCATGTAAAATTCCAAAATGGGAAATGAAAGATGATATTCCAACTCTTGTAGAAGGACAAAAATCTAGCCCTCCAATTACAACTATCCCAGTATCTGTTACTATGGCAAGGATTGGTGATCATATTCTAGTTGATCCTAGCGCAGATGAATGGGCATGTATGGATGCAAGAATTACCATAACCACAAATTCTAATGGAAGTATCTGTGCCCTGCAAAAGGGAGGAGATGATGGATTTACCATTGAACAAATTTTCAAATGCTCTGAACTCGCTATATCGATCGGAGCAAAAATAAGGAAGCAAATAGAACAAGCAAGAGGATAGTCATAATGGTTCAGAAAAGAACAACACTAAAAGGACTTGGAGCAAGATATGGAATTAAGCCTAGAAAGCAGTTTACTCAGGTTCACAATATTCTAAAATCAAAAAGAAAATGCCCTGACTGTGGTTCTAATAAATTTGGTAGAGAAGCGGTAGGAATTTGGCGATGTAAAAAATGTGGTTTTAAAATTGCTGGAACTGCCTATGACGTTAAGGTTTAGCACCAAAATTGAAATCGACGCAAAAGAGAAAACTAAAGCAATATTTGATTCAATAAGTACAGATAACAAATTTTATCCAGAAAATCCCACAGAAACAAAAATATCATTTGATAAAAAAATAGTAATCACAATCAAATCAAATCAAATTTCACAATTAAGAGCAAATCTAAATTCCACTCTCAGATTACTTCAGGCAAGCTTTGACTCTATTGAATCGGTAAGATTATAAGAAAAAGTAGGAGTAGTCACGCATGTCTTCTGGTCAGCAAATTCCACCTTGGTTACAAGAACAATTAGCAAAAATGCAACAATCACAACAAACTCTCCAGTCAATTATGGCTCAAAAACAACATTTGGAACTAGAACAGCTAGAGACTGAAAAGGCCTTGGAAGAAATTGCAAAGGCTAGTGATGATACTGTAGTGTACAAGCATGCTGGCTCTATTCTCATTAAATCAAACAAAAGTGATCTAACCGCAGAACTTGAAGAAAAAAAAGAACTTGCAAAAACTAGAGTTACAGTTTTATCAAAACAAGAAGAGAGAATAAAAGAAAGTCTCAAGGAACAAGAATCAAAAATTAATGAAATGATTCGAGGCGAGACATCAAGTCATTCAAACATACAACAACCATCTAAAACTGATTCATCCAAATAGAATATTAACAAAATATCATAAACTAGTTTATGAAATTAGAAAATTTACGTATAATCGCAGATGAACGAGAACGAAAAAGTGGAATACCTGATCTTCTCAAAAATGTTGGCGTTAACATTGAAATGAAAACACTACCTGTAGGAGATTATATTGTTGCACCTGAAACTGTAGTAGAAAGAAAAAGCATTCAGGATCTAGTTTCATCAATTTTTGATGGGAGGCTCTTTGATCAATGCTCAAGATTAAAGGAACATTTTCAAAATCCAATCATCCTAATGGAAGGGGACGTAGACCAAATCGAAGAAATTACAGAAAATCCTCTAGTATTTTATGGAGCGATCTCAACTATTGCAATAGATTTTAAAATTCCAATAATCCCTACTCCAAATGCTTCTCATACTGCAAAATTACTTGTATCAATGTCTTCAAGAAAAGATTCCCCCAAGGGCCCATTTCTTAAAAAAATCAAAAAATCAAATGATCTTCAAAGACAACAACTCTCTGCACTGTGTAGTCTTCCTGGGGTAGGGGAAAAAACAGCAAAAAGATTGTTGGCAAAATTTGGGACACCATTGAAAGCATTTACTGCGTCATACACTGAACTTGCAAAAATTGAAGGACTTGGGGGGGCGCGAGCTAAAAAAATAAAGAACATACTTGAGAGCAAAAGCCAACATCAAAAAAATTCAAACCAAAAAACACTTCACGACTAAAATCATGAATTGTTTTTAAGTAGTTTTTTTCGTAATGGATTTCCACACAAAGGACATTCTGTGGAGCCTGAAAAATTCTTATGGCAACCAGCACAATAATAGACCCAATTTCCTCTATCTTTGATACCTGATGTCATTAGCGGTATTACATTTATCCCAAGACTTTTTGATACATTTGAGATTGCAAAATCATCTGTAATTAGCTCGCCTCGCAGCTGAAGGCAAAGAGCCATAGAAGAAATATCTTCCTTTGATAACTTGGAAAAATCTCCTGTCGTTTTTGCCATTTGTTTTACTTGATCAATATACTTTGTTTCTGGTTGAATTATGTTGAGTCTTTTTGTTTCTATTAAAGTTCCTATTGCATCATGATTTTTTTTAATATGTTTAATTTCGTCGTATATTTCTGGTGTGATGTAACATTGTATTTCAGAACTAAAAGGGATGCCAGCATAAAATGCACTGGCATCTAAAACTCTAAAAACCAAGCTTACTCATCTGTCTGAGTCCTTGTTTTTTTAATCTAACAAAGACTGCTGGTTTTTTGTATTTTCTAATTATGATCGGCTCTCCAAAACCTGCTGACTTGACAACTTGTGCATCCATCACAATATTACAATCATGTGAACTTGTAATCTCAATTTTTTCGTCTGGTACAACAATAGATTCTAGTCTATACACAGGAGCTACTGGAGTGATTATGAGCACATCAAGACTTTCATGTAAAATTGGTCCCCCCAACGAAAATGAGTGTCCTGTTGAACCACTTGGTGTGGAAACAATAACTCCATCCATTTTCTGCTTTACTGTATCATCTTGAAATTTGATTACAATTTCTGCAGTCTTTGTCAAATTTTTTCTGTTGATGTAAATTTCATTTAGTGCTGGAGGAAATTCTTCTCCACCACATGATGCAACAACCCTGATGCGTTTATCTAAAAAGATTTTTCCATCAATAATTTGTTTTATTGCATTATCTATTTGCTCAAATGTTATTTCTGATAGAATTCCTCTATTTCCTCCAACATTTACTCCTAATAATGGAGTCTCGTCTTGAAGATGTCTAAAAGTACGTAAGGTAGTTCCATCACCACCCAAAGTTATTACCAAGTCTAATTTTTTATCCTTCAAATCTTCAATAATTTCAACTGATTTTGCGCCAGTAACAGATACAGGTGCAATTGTAAACACCTCTATCTTTTTTGAGATTAGTTTTTTGGCAACCTTTTTTCCGGCTTCTTCAGATTCCCTTGAACCATATTTGCTTACAACTGCTACTCTTTTTAATTTCAAACAGAACTCTCTATCTTAATTCATTTAAAAATCATAGTCTTTCTAGCCAGAATCAAGACAAACAAATAAGTATGAATTCCAATTTTTTACACCTGTAAAATGAATTACACCCATCCAGAAGTACTTGTAGAAACCGAATGGGTTTCAAAGAACCCTCCAAACAACAATCGAAAAATTGTAGAGGTCGACTATGACCCCGAAAATGGGTACAAAAAAGGACACATTAAAGATGCAAGCTTGATTTGGTGGAAACGTGATATCAATGATCCAATTACTCGAGATATAATCAACAAAAAACAATTTGAAGAGCTAATGTCAAAAAATGGAATAACACCAAACACTGAAGTCGTTTTATATGGTGACTTTAACAACTGGTTTGCAGCATTTGTATTTTGGATTTTCAAATATTATGGTCATGAAAACATCAAGATAATGAACGGTGGAAGAAAAAAATGGGAGCTAGAAAATAGACAATACACTACAGCAGAACCAAATATTGCAAGGACACAGTACACTGCAAGTCCTCCAGACGAAGGATCACGAGCATATCTGTTTGATGTAAAGCGTGCACTTGTAAGAGGTGACACTGTACTTGTTGATGTTAGATCTCCTAAGGAGTTTACCGGCGAAATTACTGCTCCTCCAGAATATCCAATGGAACATGCACAAAGGGGAGGGCATATTCCGGGTGCACACAACATCCCATGGGCTACAGCAGTAAATGATGCAGATGGAACTTTTAAAACATTTGAGGAGCTACAAAAAAATTATCAACCAAAAGGAGTAACGCCAGATAAGGATGTAATTTGTTATTGTAGAATTGGAGAAAGATCATCGCACTCTTGGTTTGTTTTAAAATATCTTCTTGGTTATCCAAAAGTTAGAAATTATGATGGGTCTTGGACTGAATGGGGCAACATGATTGGAAGCCCTGTTGAAAAATAAATGAGTCAAGAATTTCCCGTACTGCGAAAAGGCAGTTTTTATTTCATCAAAGACGGTAGCACTGAGCTCATCATGGAAGACAAAACAAAAAGA
>DATBIP010000006.1:0-1724 GCA_036556885.1 Nitrosopumilaceae archaeon | reverse complement strand
AGAGGGATTAACCAAAGTTCTTCGAACATATTATACTGAACTAGAAATTGTACTTCTATGCTTAGTTTGTTTTGATCATAAATGACGACAATTTCGTTAAATCGCTTTCAATCAAGAAAGTCATTTAGAGATTATTAATTTCCAAAGATATCCTTCTAGGTTAGTAGTTAATTCCATTTGTAGTTTATATCCCTCAAGGCTAAGATTTGATTTACTTGTAGGTTTTGTATCACTAGTATGAAATTCTCTTTGCTTATCAATCCAGCTTCCTACTGATTCGATTTGTCCAGGTTTTACTTCCTCCCAACAATCGCATACTAAATTCTCAATTACAACTCCAAAAACTGATTTTATATCATCAATGTCCTTCATGAAGGGGTTAGTTTGAACCAATGCAAGTACCACCTTTGGCATTTGTTGAGAACCCACCATGTGAATATTTCCCAAAAATTCTCCTTTGGAATTTCGAAGTTCTGTTGATGTGCAATATTCGACTTGGGTTTGTTTATTCTCATCTTCAAAAAAAGAACAGAATTCTGCAATATCTTTTGTTGTGCCTAATTTAACAGCAGAAGACATTGAAATTCCATGCGAAGATAAACTTTCTTTTAATTTCAAATTAGCATCTGTATATGTAAAGTCTAATTCCTGAAATGATTCTTGGGCATTTGTTACATCATTAGATATGCCAAAACTAATGCTGACTATAATTGCAAAAACCGCTACTGCGATTCCAATGTATAAAAAATTCTTTTTGTGCACTCTACAGATTTTTTGTTTAACTAAGATAAGCCTTTGCAAATAACCTATATGGAAATAATTTCTAATTTTGATTCTGTACTGATATTAAATTTATCAACAAATCCAGCTGTTACTTCTAAAACATATTGTGCGTCTTTGCTCCCACCCTTGTAAGATGGACAGGTAGCAGTTTCTAAAGCTCCCTTACATGGGGGGACGTTTTTTTCGATATGCACTACATTCCCATTGCCATCTATCCAAAGGATGTCTAATGCAAATTGCATGTTAAGCATCCAGATTGAATGTTTGTTAGGTTCATCCCAGACAAATAACATTCCCTGATCAAATGGAAGCATGTCTTGGAACATCAATCCGCGGGTTTTTCGTGGCTCCGTATCTGCTATTTGAACTTCCAATACAACATTATCAAGTTTTACAGTTCCTCTTGGAAACTCTACAGATTCTAGTTTTACATCGCTTGGAAGTGATAAAATTCCTGCCACTCCTACTATCACAGCTGCTATAGTAATTGGAATCAAAACTTGGAATCTTGTAGCCATATAGTTAGGGCTAATGTTTCTTCATAAATACTAAAAGCGATTATCAGAACACAGACTTTTTAAAATCATGAATTGAGGAGGTGGTGTTTTTTGTTTCAGATGCAATATCGTGTATTGTTGAACCATTGTATACCTTTTCAAGATATTTTCCAGCCAGAATCATTGGTGCGCCTATTGCATTGGAAATTCCTGTTGGTTCTGGAATCCAAAATATGATAAATCCAACTTTTTTTATCCTTCTTCCTGGATTAGGTGCTTTGTGTAAAGCTCGTAGTGATTGAGCAGTTCTTTTATCATCGATTTTTGATAAATCCGAATATAGGCTTGTCCTTCGTCTTACCGATTCGGAGATTGTTTTTAGTTTTTTTAATTTTCCATTAGGGTGTTGGTCCATATTCCTGCCTCTCATCTTAGAAAAATCAA
>DATBIP010000005.1:0-2130 GCA_036556885.1 Nitrosopumilaceae archaeon | reverse complement strand
CAATTTTCTCAGAAAGCATAATTTTTTTCTCATCTGTTGAAATTTTATCAGCCAGATTATCATACAAGAGCAATTCAGAAAAAGTAGATGCAGTTTCTGCTAGAGGAAGAGATGCTTCTGAAACCAGAATCGATTTATCTGATGCAGCCTGACTGTGTACTGCATGACCAAGCTCATGCGCTATAGTAAAAACATCCTTTGTCTTTCCTGCAAAATTTACCAGTACAAAAGGCGTAATCTTTGGAGACAAGGTACTGCAAAATGCCCCATCACGCTTACCAGGCCTTATTGCAGAATCAATATGATTTTCTAAAAATATTTTTTTTGCAAATTCCCCAAGTTTAGGACTAAACCTTTCAAATGATTCAAACACAAGCTTTACAGATTTATCGTATGGATAATTTTTTTCCTTGATTTTTGCAGCAGCTGGCGCATAAAGATCGTATCTTCGAAGCTTCTTTAGATCAAGCATCTTTGCCTTTTGTACAAAAAACTTTTGGAAAATGTGGGAATTTTTTTTGCAAACCCCAAGTAAAGAGTCAATTGTCTTGTCATCTACATCATTTGATACATTACGAATAGAAATTGGTGAGGAAAATCCTCTAATCTCAATTCCTTCATCCTTCCAGTTTAAAACTACATTTTGGTAAATCTCCCCTAGTACTCCTTTATTTTTTGAAAATTTTGACAAAAGTTCTTTGTAAGCAATCTCTCTTGTTTTGGGATTTGTGCTTCTAACATATGAGGAGAGTTGCTCTCTTGTCAGTTTTCTTTTTTTCCCTTCAATCTTTACAATATATTCAAATGCGTTTGTGATTTTGTCATAAAGTTTGACTAGCGCAGTGGTTCCTGTAACATCTAGCGTATTGATGATTCGCTCTTCGGGCTCACTTAGAGAATACTTTGCAACAAGGCGTTTGTATTTTAAATATCCTGACAACTCTCCTGAATCTTTGATTAGGCGCGTTGCATTTTTTTCATCAATTCCCTTTTTCCACCATAAATCAAAAAATAATGTCTGATTAGAAATATCCGAGCCTAGCTTTGTCATACGTGTAAGCAACGAAGTTGCCTCATCTGACTGAGTGTTTTCAGCATATGCAAGTGATGCATATCCACCTATAATGCTTAATTTTTCACCTAGTTCTTCTAGATCATGCAAAATTGTAAGAAAGTTTTTTGATGAGATCTTTGGGTTTAGCTTTGATTTAATTTTCTCAAATTCCTTTGATTTTTTTTTAACTACTAGGATCTGTTTTTCAAAGGCTGGGCTTTTTGGATTTGCGACTAGTCCTTTGAGATCCCATGTTCCAAGCTCATATTTTGTCATTTTAACCAGATACATTTTTCCAGAAAATATCAATAATATTCTTTGTGAATATTCAGCCTCTTTAGTAAATTTTTTTTATAGACTATGTCTAGGAGAAAAGGCTAATCACATTATTCTGTGATTAACTATTTTGGCATAACATGAAAGATAAAAAATATCAATTCTTGAATTTGCAAGAGAACTCAAAAAATAATTGCATTTTATTTAAATCGGGTGTGAATTGAACCAAAGGAATTCAAATATTCGCATAAATTTCTCTACTAGAAAAACATTGCTGAATCCTTTAATCCACGATTTTATCCTGCTTATCAAGGTTATTACTGGACGATATCTTAAAATAGGAATCTTCGTCGCTCAGCATTTCGGTAGTAAAAAAATGAACAAAACTACAAAAGGAGTAAAGTGACCTATGTGGAAGCTATACAATTACTTGTAGTTATAATCGGTTCTTTGGTGTTAGCAATTCCTTTTGGTAAATATATGTCAAGAATGATTGTATATGAAAAGCGTCCATTAGAAAAAACACTCGGTAGAGTTGAAAACAAATTCTACAATCTCATTGGATTCGACAGATACCAACAGATGACCTGGAAGGAATATTTTCTTGCATTAATAGTTACAAATCTCATTGCAGCTGGCTTTTTCTTCACTCTTATGATTTTTCAGGAATATTTACCTCTTGCTACAAGGGAGGGTTTTTCTCTTGATCTTGCATTTCATACAGCTTCTTCATTTGTTACCAACACTAATCTGCAGCACTATATCGGAGATCAAGATATGTCGCTTCTCACACAAATGAC
>DATBIP010000004.1:0-3888 GCA_036556885.1 Nitrosopumilaceae archaeon | reverse complement strand
TTTCTAATATTTTTTTTATATTGAAAATAAGTGAATTGAGCTTATTATAGGCAAAAATAGATGGAAAAACAACTATTGAAGCGTTATCACTCATCTCGTTTTGTTATCTCCAGTAGTTTATAATTTTAGAATGTTTTTTGCTGATAATTTCTCGTAATGATTATAAAACTCTGAAAATTATTGTCATACATGCGTAAATTTACAGCAGAGCAAGTTTCAGAACTTAATTCTAAATTAAAAACACCCTCAGAGGCTCTAAAATGGGCTCTTGATAACCTACATCCTAAATTGGCATTGGCCTCAAGCTTTGGAGCTGAGGATGTTGTAGTTATTGATATGCTAATGAAAATAAATCCCAAAGCCAGAATATTTACTCTTGATACAGGCAGACTAAATCAAGAAACATATGATGTAATGGATGAAATTCGTAAAAAATACAATACTAATATCGAAGTTACATTTCCAGATGCAGAAGAAGTTATCGAAATGGTTCGTGTTAATGGTATGAATCTATTCTATGATAGTCCTGGAAATAGAAAATTATGTTGTGGAATAAGAAAAGTACACCCACTTAACAAAATGCTAGGTACTCTTGACGGATGGATTACAGGATTACGAAGTGATCAAACTCAAAATAGGAGTAACGCAGCAAAAATTGAAATTGATGAACAGCATGATGGTATGATCAAAGTAAATCCAATCATTGATTGGAATTGGGAACAAACTTGGGATTATATTAAAAAAAATAATATTCCATACAACAAGCTACATGACAAAGGATTTCCAAGTATTGGATGTGAACCTTGCACTAGAGCAGTAAAACCTGGTGAGGATTTACGAGCAGGTCGTTGGTGGTGGGAACAAGATTCTGAAAGAGAATGCGGCTTGCATATGGACCATAAAAAATAATCCCTTACCTTGTCTCAAAATAATGGTTTAGCCAAGCCACATGGTGGTAAGCTAGTAAATAGAATTTCAAAAAAAGATCCCTCTGGCATGTTTTCAATTTCTATAAGTGAAGATCTAGCTAATGATGTTGAAAATATTGCTGATGGAATATTCAGCCCCTTAGAAGGATTTTTAGGTCAACAAGATCTTGAAACTGTAATTACTAGAGGTAGATTGACAAACGATTTGCCTTGGACAATCCCAATTGTTCTTGATGTTGATGAATCTACTGCTAAAAAAATGAAAGACGCTCATGATGTTCTCTTAAAGAATCCTCAATCAGAAGGATTTGCAATTTTAAGCATAGAAGAAACTTACAGCTTTGATAAAGAAAAAACCGTAAAAGGGGTCTTTGGAACCACAGATATGAAACACCCAGGAGTGGCAAGAATCATGGCAATGAAAAATATTCTAGTAGGTGGAAAAATTGATTTCATAAAAAGACCACAAGAAAGTATGATAAGAAAATACAGAAAAACTCCAACACAAACTAGAGAAGAATTTCAGAAGGCTGGTTGGAAAACAATAGTAGCATTCCAAACCAGAAATCCCCCTCATGTTGCACATGAAATGCTTCAAAAAACCTCTCTTACTACAAGAGACGGTCTTTTTGTTAACCCATTGATTGGTAAAAAAAAATCAGGTGATTTTGTTGATGAGGTGATCGTTAAATGTTATGAAGCGCTTATCGAACACTATTATCCAAAAAATAGATGCAGTCTTGGTACTCTACACACTGAAATGAGATATGCGGGTCCTAAAGAAGCAATACATCATGGAATAATGCGACAAAATTATGGCTGTACCCATATTATTATTGGAAGAGATCATGCAGGAGTTGGTAATTACTATGATCCATTTGCAGCTCAAAAAATATTTGATGATTATCCAGATCTAGAAATCACACCGATATTCTTTCCTGAATTTTTCTATTGTAAGAAATGTCTCAATTTTACAAATGATAGAGTTTGTCCTCATGATGTTACCTCTAGAGAACAGCTTAGTGGAACAAAACTTAGAACTATGATTTTAGAAGGTCAGTCACCCTCAGTGTATATTCTTAGACCAGAAGTTTCCAAAATAATTATGGACACCGATAAACCTTTTGTTGATTAGCTTTTTATTCATGCCCTATCGATCTTGATTGTGAAATTCATTATTACAGTGTTAATGATTTCTTCAATTCTAATTTTACCTGTCTATGCACAATCACAACAAAATCCATCATTAATCTTACAAACAATTGAAGTTCCTCCATCAGATTTTAACATAATCTCACGTGATTCAATGATTATAGAACTAGAACAATCACATTCGATTAGCTGGCAGGTAACAATAAGAAATGATCTCATATACGCAAACCCACACGGAAACGCTGTCATAAGATTCTATGATCTAGAAACTCCAGAAAAATTTATTGAAATTGGAATGGGTAGCCCACCTGAAGAGAAATTTTGGCTGGCAGTGATGATTCCAGATGACACAGGATATGTTGTTGTACATAGCAAACAGGAGAGGGGGTGGAATCCAGAAACAAATCAAATCTTAGCATATACTGAGAAGGCAGGATTGACAGTAAACAATGGCGAGAGAATAGTTATTTCAAATCTAGACATTGGAAGTTTTAAGATAGGATCTTATTCGGTTTTTGGTATGGAAAGCTCAACTGATCCACCTGCAATTAATTCAGGTCATTTTAAGATGGAGATAATGTCAGGAGACCCTACTCAAAACCAATTTTTACTTTTTCCATTTTTCCTAGCAGGCGGCATTGGAATATTGGTGGCATTCTTGCTTGTTACGAAGAAGCGTAATTAATTTTATAATATTTACAATAATTTTTTATTTTACAAACATTACATTGAGGAGAAATAGGCTTGCAAATATTTTGACCATACATAACAAAGGTATCATTAATCTCTAACCAGTATTTTTTTTGTATTTTTTTCATTAATTCAGATTCTGTTTCCTCAGGAGTTTTTGTATTAACAATACCTAATCTATTTGAGATTCTATGTACATGAGTATCAACTGGAATTGCTGGTATGTTAAATCCATACACTAGAACACAATTTGCAGTTTTTCTTCCAACTCCGGGTAAATCAAGAAGCATGTCAATGGATGTAGGTACACTTCCATTATACTGAGAATCAATAATTTTAGCGACATCAATAATTCGTTTAGCTTTGACATGATAGAATCCAATTGATTTTATTAGCTTCTCAACATCTTTTACATTAGCTTTTGAAAGTGCTCTTGCAGATTTATATTTTGTAAATAATTTTTTTACAATCTTCGATGTATTTTCATCTTTTGTTCTAGCAGAAAGAATAGTTCCAATTAGAACACTAAAAGGGCCACCAGTCTCTGCCTCATGAAGCTCCCTTAGTGCAGTCATTCGTGGAGGTTTTACAGCATTCATTGTAGCTATCATACCGCGAAGAATGGCTTTCATACCAATTAGTAGGGTTAATTCTATTAGAATGTAAACATGAAAAACGAAAATGAATACCTTTTTTCTATTTCTATATAGTCGTACAAATATTATATCTATAATGGAATAGTATCTCTGTTGGAACTAACGAAAGAAGAAGAAGCAGCCCTAAAAGGCGAAAGAGGCGAAACTCTACAACTTGCCTATAGAATTTTGGTAGCAACAGGTGAAGCTACAGATGCTGAGAAACTCGTTCCAATTGAATGGGCTCATGTATCTGGTGTAAACTATAACACAATTGGTGATGCTGGAGAAGAGTTTCTCTCAAATCTAAGTAAAAATGCCAAAGTTAAGATAAAAACTACTGTTAATCCAATGGGTTATGATATTGATAATGTTTCAAATTATAATTTAAATGAACAGTTCATAAAAAAACAAGAAAGTATAAGAAATTCATATGAAAAAATGGGCGTAACTCCATCATTTTCCTGCATTCCATATGAAAT
>DATBIP010000003.1:0-9910 GCA_036556885.1 Nitrosopumilaceae archaeon | reverse complement strand
GGAATTGATGCTACGCCTTCTTTTTTGATATTCAATGATGAAAAGATCATAAAAATCAGGGGAAATCAGCCAGTAGATGCGTTTAGAAATGCAATCGAAGAGTTAGAACAACTAAATCGTTGAAATTTCAAGCATTTTTGGTAACTTTATTGTAAATACACTTGGTTTATTTTTTACAGAAATACTTCCACCATGTTGCTCCACTATGCTTTTACAACTTGCTAATCCTAATCCAGTTCCTCTAATCTTTGTAGTAAATAATGGCTCAAAGATATTTGGTATTAGCTCATCAGGCACTCCTACTCCTGAATCTTCAACTTCAATAACTACTTCATTTTCCAAATCGTTGATACGAATTGTAATTTTTCCTTTACCACCAATTGCCTCAAATGCATTAATAATCAAATTATCAAAAACTACTTCGATCTTATCAGCATCATAAACAAATTCTACGTCTTTGCTAGGAATTTCAATTTTTATTTCATCAGTCTTTTTTACTTTAGCTAAAGACAATCCAATTGTTTCTAAAAGTGAATTTCGTGTAGTGCGTAGAGATTGGATTTTTACAAACTCTAAAACATCATCGATTTGATTTGACATACGCATAATTGCGCGTTCCATCATGTCAATTTGTTTATCAGAAAAACTTATTCCATTTAGATTTTTTCTTGTTTTTGCAATTTCAACTACTCCTTTAATCACCGTCAGAGGATTTCTCAAATCATGTGCTAAGCGAGCGGATAGCTCTCCAATGGCTGAGAGCCGCTCAGCTTGAACTAGTCTTTTGGTTTTTTCTCGTAATTCTTGTTCTAGTTTGTCTTTTTGGCGTTTTAGTTGCTGCTCAGAAATTGCAATGTTTGATAAATTTTCTTTTAATGTTTGATTAAGGATCCTTGTTTGCTTTTTTTCATTATTGAATAATTTTTTCATCAGATCAAGTTTTTCTGATGCATATTTTTCAATGATAAAGGATAATTCCGTATTTACCTTAATTGCATCAGGAACATCAATTACCTCATCAACCATACTAATCATAGAAGCATTATGTCGTGAGTGTTTTCCAGATTGTAATTTTTCAATATCATGCTCAAATTTTTCATGAGACTTTTTGATTTTATCGATTCTTAATAGCCGATCGGCTAATTGCTCGTTGATTTTTTTCATATATTCCTCTGCTTTTTTAATATGAATATCGGTATTCTCCGAAGACATTGTTTTTTTATTGATATTTTTTTGTGGTCTACTATCTTTATGCTGAAGGCTATCCTTTACCATTTGTTTTAATCTAGAATATTTTAGATATACTGAGTTCGGTGTTTGTTTTGAACAGACGCGTTAGTAGAAATTATTTTTTATCTATATCTTATGATGCATGCTGATTGCTATTCTGGGATCATAATGTGGATTATGCCCAATTAAATCACGCATCATTAGGCTCTTTAATACTTCTTTGATAAAGTCGGTATCAACACCGCCATATTTTTTTGCGCGATCTGATACATCTTTGAACATCACCTCTTCATCAACTCGTTTAGTTTGGCAAATGTATGTCTTTAACAATAGTCCTAATTGAGTTAATTTATTGAGTGAGAGTTCTTTTTGTTCAACATAAATCTCTCGAACTAAATCTTCGATATAGAATATTCCTTTTTCAGATACTTTGTATCTTAAAAGTTTAGGATAGTCATCTAGTGGAATTGGATATAGTTTTCCAATTGTTCTGCTTCCCATAACTCCTATATCGTATCAAGGATAATGTTTAGTGCGGTCAATTTTTGTAAATATTAGGTCCAATTTGGCATCTAATTATAATGAAATTACTCAACCAAACTTAATATTCATTACATCAAAAGTGGGAACATGGGAAAAATTACTCTTCAAAAACAAGATTCTGTTAAACTCTATAAAATTCGAAAGACTCTAGAGGAATTATCCCAGAAAACAGGTCGTGGCACTGAGCTAATCAGCTTGTATGTTCCAAAGGGCAAACAACTACATGAAGTAATTACTACTTTGAGAGAGGAACAGGGAACTGCTGACAATATCAAGTCAGACCTGACACGTACTCATGTTGTAGATTCCTTATCTCGAGTAATGCAAAGGTTAAAACTTTATAAAAAAACGCCTGAACGAGGTTTAGTGATTTTTTGTGGAGCATTACCCCCTGAAGGAGGTGGGCCTCTTGGAAGCGAGGTAGTCAAAGTATACGAAATTGATCCTCCAAAAGATTTGAATACGTTTCTGTATAGATGCGATGATCATTTTCATGTAGACATCCTAAAGGATATGCTCAAAGAGGAAAATTTGATTGGCTTTCTTGCAATTGATGCCAAAGATGCCGGTTGGGGGTTACTCCATGGAGATAAAATTGAGGTTCTAAAAGAAACTGGATCTGGCGTGGCAGGCAAACACAGACAAGGAGGACAGTCTGCCAAGAGATTTGAAAAATTACGTGAAATGGAACTTGCGTATTATTTTAACAGAGTTGCAGAAATCACTAAAGAGTATTTTATTGACATTTACCCTATCAAAGGCCTAATAATATCAGGCCCAGGACCAACTAAAGAGGAGTTCATCAATGAACATTATCTTGAATACAGATTACAAGATCTGATCATAGATACAATCGATGCATCATATTCTGGTGCGGAGGGAATTAGAGAAGCCTTTGCAAAATCAGGTGAAATTTTAGCAGATTATAGAATGGTAGAAGAAAAAAAACTAGTTGAAGAGTTATTTAGGCATATCAATCACAACACTGGACTTGGGTCATATGGCATGAAGGAAGTAATCACATACTTGAAAAACAATGTAGTCAAGACACTGATAATTACCGATGATACTAATCTACATAGAATTGAAGCAAAGTGTAAGCGTTGCATGAATATTCAAGAATTCTTACTTGAACGTCCACAAGTAATACCAAAAAAAACCGAATTGGCAAATTCTCCATGTCCAAATTGTAAAAGCACTGATTCAGAAATTAATGAACAAGACATTGTTGATTATCTATCATTGATTGCCACAAAAACTGGAACTGTGATTGAGGTAGTTTCAGGAAAAACAGAATATGGCACTATGCTTTCAAGTATTGGCAAGATAGGCGCAATTTTAAGATATAACCCAAATCAGTGAGTTTAACGGATAGCTTCTTTATCTTGTGTAATTGTCATCAAGTTGTTTGTACGTTCTCCCTTTAGCCTATCTTCAAGATTTCTATTTGCACGTGAATTAATTATTCTTCCCTCGATTTTTCTAATCAAAAAATCTAGCGAAAATGGCTTTTGAATAATTTGTATTGTATCGTCTTTTACATCAGCAACATCAGATAATATTTTTTGTCCATAGGCTGAGAGAAAAATAATTCTTTGATTTTTTCTAAGATCTAAAATTTCCTTTGCAGTTTGGATTCCAGATTTTCTTGGCATGTTATGATCTAGCAAGACAATATCAAATGGGGGTTGCTTTGTTTTTTTAAATAATTCTGCATATTTTGCCTCATCGTGATATACTTCAAAACATTCCATGCCATCTTTAGTTAAAGTTACACGATGACCGCATTTTTCCAGAGCAGTTTTGTACTGCTTTGAAGTAAATTCATTATCTTCTGCAACTAAGATATTTAGATTCATTTACCATTAGTTTGAATTAAACCCCTTTTAAGACGAGTTTGTTTATGCTGAACGAACGAATTTTTTGTTATTATTTTATAGAAACAAAATCACTTATGCATGAGCGAATTTTTTCAGCAAGAATCTTTAATTCCTCATCATTTCCAATATCCCTTTTTGTCCAGATTATCCCTTTGTGATTATACCTTGGAATAATATGTACGTGAACATGAGGAACAATTTGTTTTGCAGCTCTGCCATTATTTTGTGCCATGCTAAACGCATCTGCGTTAGTGGTTTTGAGGATGGCCTTTGCAATCATTGGAACTTTGGAAAAGAGATCCCCTACCCCATCCGAGTTCATGTCTGTTACTTTTTCAAAATGTTTCTTTGGTAAAACAAGTGAATGACCATGATCAATTGGATATTTATCCAAAAATGCAACATGAGTATCGTCCTCATAGATAAAATGTCCTGGTCTTTTTCCTTGTATTATTTCACAAAAGATACATTCCATAATACAATCGACTGTGTATTTTATTTATGGTTTTTCCATCGATTCAGTTAATTAAGGGAATTTTTGCAAAGTGGTAGACATGGGCAAACAGGCGCGAAAAGAGCGAGAGGAAGAAAGAGAGAGCTTTGCATCTAAACGTTCAAAGGAAAAAAGGAAACACACTTTGATTGCTATTGGAATATTGGCTGGCGTGGCAGTTATTGTAGGAGTTTCTGCTTATAATTTTGCCAATCTTTCTGCAACTGCTCCAGGTGCACCTCCAGGTGCTGGAGTATTAGGCGATGAGCATGTACATTCGTCAATGTTAGTTAAGATTTTTGGAGACACCTTTGACTTTTCTCAACCAGCATATCAAGTAAAGAGCAGTTGGATTCATTTTGAAGCTCAGGATGGCACTACCGTACATCGACATTCAACTGGAGTTACACTAGGTTATCTCTTTGAAACATTAGGAATTACTCTTACAGATGCTTGTTATAATTTTCCTGACGGAAGAGAATTCTGTACAAATGACGACTATTCATTAAAGTTCTATGTCAATCATATGCCAGTTCCAAGTCTAACAGAATATGTTTTCAAAGATCAAGATAGGATACTAATTTCCTACGGTAATGAGAATCAAACACAAATCGATGCACAGTTAGCACAGCTAGATGCCCAACCAATACTATCCTAGCACGTTTTAAATCCAAAAAATTAGAAACTTTTCAAGAAACCCTAAATTAAGGTAAACCTAGTGGATTTTGTAAAAAATGAAAATCTCAAGTAGAAATGTCGTAGAAGGAACTTCTCGTGCACCGCATAGAGCAATGTACAAAGCAATGGGTTTAACAGATGATGACCTTAGCAAACCGTTCATTGGAGTTTGTCATACTGGAAATGAAGCTACTCCTTGTAATATTCATCTTGGTGGACTAGCTCAAAAAGCAAAAGAAGGAATATCAGACAGTGGCGCAACTCCTCGAGAATTTAGCACTATCGCAGTGAGTGACGGTATTGCTATGGGACATGAAGGAATGAAGTCTTCACTTGTTTCTCGTGAAATAATTGCAGATTCAATTGAATTAATGATGAGAGCACATCAATATGATGCTCTAGTAGGAATCGCTGGATGCGATAAAAGCTTACCAGGAACAATGATGGCGATGACTAGATTGAATCTTCCATCTGTTTTTGTGTACGGTGGAACTATCATGCCAGGAATGTTGGATGGACGAGAGTTAACTATAGTTGATGTGTATGAAGCAGTTGGGGCTTATGATTCAGGACAATTATCACTAGAGGCTTTGAAAAATATTGAAAACACTGCATGTCCAAATGCAGGTTCGTGTGGTGGAATGTTTACTGCAAATACAATGGCTTCAATATCTGAAGCAATCGGACTTGCATTACCAGGAAGTGCTAGTCCTCCAGCAGAAGATGATAGAAGAGAAAAGATGGTCTATGACTCTGGTAAAGCATGTGCAAAACTACTTGAATTGAATATCAAACCCCTAGACATTTTGACATTTGAGGCATTTGAAAATGCAATTACAATCCTAAATGCTGTAGGGGGTTCAACAAATGGAATATTACACTTGTTGGCTTTATCTTATGAAGCAGGACTCAAACTAACATATGATGACTTTGAAAGAATTAGGAAAAAAACCCCACATCTTGCTGATATGAAACCAGGTGGAAGCTATGTCATGAACTCACTAGATAAAATTGGAGGAATTCCATACGTGTTAAAGAAATTAGATGACAAGGGATTGATAAATAGAAAGTGCCTTACAGTTACCGGAAAAACGATTCATGAGAATTTAGAGTCAATGCATATCCAAGAAGTAAAACAAAACATTGTAAAGTCAGTTGAAAATCCACTTCATAGTGTTGGAACTGCTGTAATACTAAAAGGAAGTTTGGCTCCTGATGGTGCAGTAATTAAAACGGCAGGAATTGAGATGACTAAATTTGTTGGAAAAGCTCGAGTCTTTGATAGGGAAGAATATGCATTTGATGCAGTATCCAAAGGCGAAATAGATGAAGGAGATGTAGTTGTAATCCGATATGAAGGGCCAAAAGGAGGTCCAGGAATGCGAGAGATGTTAGCAACTACTGCAGCACTTGTTGGTCAGGGATTAGGGAAAAAAGTTGCCATGGCAACAGATGGACGATTTTCAGGAGGAACTCGGGGATTTATGGTTGGACATATTGCACCTGAAGCATTTGTGGGAGGTCCAATTGCTCTAGTCAAAGATGGTGATGAGATTTCCATTGATACGGAAAATAACTCAATTGATCTTCATGTATCAGCTGAAGAGCTAGACCATAGAAGAAAAAAATGGATTCGTCCTGCGCCAAATTATACATCTGGGGCATTAGCAAAATATGCTTCTCTTGTAGGCTCTGCTGCACAAGGAGCTATAACTACGCCCATCAACTAATCTAGCGAATAATGTTTCTCACAGTATAGGATTGTTCCTAAAGATGTATTTTTTGCAGTAACAGAATATCCATCCTCGAGACCTTTACCACATACATAGCAGGAAGCTTCTATGGCCAGAGTGTCCAAAATTGGAGTTTTTTCTGGAAATATGAGATCCTGATAAAGCCTAGAACGATTTTTTGTTTCAAGTAATTGGCTCATAATACTAGTATACACTGATCGCTTATAAAGGTACCGTACTATACGGTAATAAAGGATACTGAAGGCCCCAAAATGGAGGGGCATAACTGGGCATTGGGAGTCCCTCAGTTCCTATGGGAATATACCGTGAAATGATCAATTAAGAACATGTTTGTATCAGAAGAACAAACTGCAGCCTTGATTGACTATAGAAGTCTTAAATATAGTTCACAGGTACGATGACTATCATGGGTGACCATATTTGGACTCAACCGCAACAATCCTAAAGTAATACCCCTAGAATTATCTGGCACGCAATTTGAAATCTATAACAAATTTTCAAGGAATTATTCTCATTCATTTCTATTTGAATCGCTAACAGGCCCTGAGGAATTAGCCGAAACTTCAATCATGGGGTTTGACCCATCAATAATTTTTAAAGGATATGCCAATAAAGTTGTTCTAATCTACAAAGACGGCACTCAGAAAATAATTAAAACTAATGATCCATTGGAAGAACTAAAGAAATTTCTTGAAAAAATTTCTGATCAATCTTATAGATATATGGGCGGAGCAGTGGGCATCATTAACTATGATGCAGTAACATTGTGGGAAAAAATTCCTCACACTATTTCAGAAAATATTCCTTTAATGGAATTTGGAATTTATGAGGATGGAATTTTGTACGACAATAAACAAAACAAGTCGTTTTACTTTTACTATGAAGAAAATAGAATAGACAAAATTAAACTATCTGAAAATAAATTTGGAGATTTTCATTTGACGGAAATTTCAATTAACTTGGATGATTTGAAATTCAAACAGATTGTCGAGAAGGCAAAAAAATACATTCATGATGGAGATATATTTCAAGTAGTTCTATCACGAAGATTTAATTTTGAATCTGATGGTGATTACTTGAAGGTATACAAAATTCTCAGAAGTATGAATCCCTCGCCTTATCTTTATCATATGAAAATGGATGATAGAACAATTCTTGGAGCAAGTCCTGAAATGTTAATTCGTGTAACAGGCAACGTAGTAGAAACATTCCCTATTGCTGGAACAAGAAAAATTACCAACGATGAAACCGAAAATGAGCAACTAAAACATGAAATGTTAAATGATGAAAAAGAACTCGCAGAACACACTATGTTAGTTGATTTAGGACGAAATGATATTGGAAGAGTATGCGAGTATGGCTCTGTTCATGTAAAAGATTTGATGGAAGTAAAGCGATTTAGTCATGTTCAGCATATGGTAAGCCATGTTATAGGAAAATTAGATAAAAAATATGACATGTTTGATGCATTCAAGGCCGTATTTCCTGCTGGTACAGTATCTGGAGCCCCAAAGGTGCGCGCAATGGAAATAATAAATGAGCTAGAACCCCATTCTCGAGGAGCCTATGCTGGGGCAGTAGGCTATTTTTCTTTTAATGGCTGCTGTGATTTTGCAATTGCCATTAGAAGCATATTTTTTGATGGAACTAAAGGATATGTTCAGGCTGGTGCTGGAATAGTATCTGATTCTATTCCTGAAAATGAACTAAAAGAAACCGAGCACAAAGCTAATGCTATGATTTTAGCATTAAAGGAGGCTTCGAATTGAAATTTCTCATAATTGATAATTATGATTCGTTTGTGTACAACTTGGCACAGATATTAGGAGAGTTGGGTGTCAACTCAGACGTTATCCGTAATGATAAGATCTCAATTGAGGATATAAAGCAAAAAAACTATGACGCAATAATTATTTCACCTGGTCCTGGCACCCCAGCTGAAAAAAAATATTTTGGAATTTGCAGTGATGTAATTACCAAGTTAGGGCCAACTACTCCAATACTTGGAGTTTGTTTGGGACACCAAGGAATAATCCAGTGTTTTGGTGGGAAGGTAGTAAATGCAGGCAATGTTAGACATGGAAAGACTAGTCCAATCAAACATTATGGAGATGATCCAATTTTCAAAGATGTTAAGAATCCATTTCAAGCGACAAGATATCACTCACTGGTAGGAGACAAGACAATAATTCCTTCTAGTCTAAAGATTACTGCCATTGCAGAAGATGATGGCGAAGTTATGGGTGTTCGTCATAAGGATTATCTAATCGAAGGAGTGCAATTTCATCCCGAATCTATTATGACATCAGAGGGCAAAAAGATTCTGGAAAATTTTGTAAAAATGGTGAAAAAAAGATGATTGCAGATATGCTATCGATATTAAAAAATGGAAAAGATCTTTCATATGATGAAATCACCAATATCATGAACGATGTATTGAGTGGAAAAGTTTCTGATCAAAATATTTGTGAATTTCTAGAAAATCTACGACAAAAAGGTGAGAGTGATGATGAGCTGCTTGGGATGTTAGATAAGATGCAAGACTTTTCTTTACAGGTACGACCAAAGCGGAAAGGTACAATTATTGACGTATGTGGTACTGGTGGAGATAATTTTCACACGTTTAACATCTCTACAGCAGCTTCATTTGTAATTGCCGCAGCAGGGGGAATTGTAGCTAAACATGGCAATCGCTCTGTATCTGGAGTCTCAGGCAGTGCTGATATCTTTGAATATTTTGGCTATGATTTGAATTCCTCACCAGAGCAAGTGGGTCAAATCATTGATAAGTTTGGAATTGGGTTCATGTTTGCGCCAAAGTTTCATCCCGCAATGAAAAATGTAGCAAATGCAAGAAAAATGATAGGCGGAAGGACTGCATTTAATCTGCTTGGCCCACTTAGTAATCCTGCACGAGTAAAAAATCAATTAATTGGAGTTTATGCAGATGAGTTTCTTAACAGATTGGTATTATTACTAAAAAAACGAGGTTCTGAAAATATAATGACGGTAAGATCACAAGATGGGTTAGATGAGCTATCAACTACTTCAAAAAATCAAGTATGTTTTTTAAAAAATGGAAATATCACTTCGATGATAGTTGATCCAGAAAAATTAGGTCTATCCAAATCAAAAATAAAGGATATTCAAGTAAGCAACAAAGATGAAGCTGTAAATGCATTTGTTTCAGTTCTAAATAATACTGCAAATAAGGCAATGATAGAAATTACTGCATTAAATGCTGCTGGCGGTCTTGTAGTTGCAAACCTTGCCAATAGTTTTGAAGAGGGAATTGAAATTGCACTTGATACAATTAAGAGTGGAGTATCGTA
>DATBIP010000002.1:0-6976 GCA_036556885.1 Nitrosopumilaceae archaeon | reverse complement strand
AGTACTCTAAAAGAATCTGCTAATCTAAAGAACTCATAATCCGGATTAATCTCTGAAAATTTATTGAGGAGAGAAACAGCATTTTCTTCACCAAGATCATTTGAGGAAAATTTAATATCTAAAATCCCATCGGTTAATGAGAGCCTTGCATTTTTTAAAACAGACTCTTGTTTAATGTCATCTTTTTGTTCAAAAGAATCAGAATAACGCTTGATTGCAACAACTATTGTGTTTAAGTTAACTTTAGATCCAAGATTTCTTTCTACTTCTGGTTGGATTTTCACAGCTAAAGCAGTGTAGTTAATCAGATCCATTTTCATACAATCGTGGATTGAACGGTTTTGGGCAATTATTTCCCTTACAACTTCAGGTACAGACACATTTGCCAGACGCATATAAAATTATTATATAATGTCAATTATATTAGGCTTATGTAATTATTCATAGAAAACATCATAATCCTTATATAATGTCAGATATATTACATATCATAGGTGTATATGACAATGTTCTTTGATGACGAATTCGATAGACTCTTCAAAAAAATGTCTAGATCCTTCATGAATCTGGATGATATCTTTGAGGAGACAAAAGAAACTGGGGACATTCAACGTTATGGCCCATTTTATTATGGTTACACTATGACCATTGGACCTGATGGAAAGCCAGTTGTAAAAGAATACGGAAATGTAAAACCAAGTTTACTTCCAACATCAGATACAAGAGAACCTTTAGTAGATACACTAGTTGATGAAAAAGAAAAAGTTCTCAAGCTTGTAGCTGAGATGCCTGGAGTCGAGAAAAAGGATGTTAAAGTAGTAGTTGATGAAAAAATAGTAAATATCGACGCCGAACATGGTGAGAAAAAATACCATGCTAAAGTACCTATCAAATACAAAGTTGACAAAGATTCAGCAAAAGCCTCTTACAAAAATGGCATACTTGAATTGAAGTTTAACTTGGTTGAAACAGAAAAACCAAAAGGCAAAACTGTGGAGGTAGAATAAACCTCCTTTTTTATTGGTGATAATCTATGAATGAAATCAAATTAACAATTGCTGAAATTCCTTCAGAATTTGTAGGTGAAGGTAAGGCAATAATTGATCCAAAAATTATTGAAGATAATAAATGGACAGCTGGCCAAATTTTAGAATTATCTCATAACAAAAAAACACATGTTATTCTTTGGAAAGGATCCCCAGAGGATTATGGTTCTGGAATAATCAGAGTCGATGGGATGACTAGGTATAATTTAGGAGCGGGAGTAGGAGATCAAATAATAATTAAAGCGGTTGAGGCCACAGGAGCTCAACAAGTGGTCTTATCTCCCACGGAAAAAGTCAATGTGGATGAAGAATCACTACAAAACTATATGCTCAGAAATTACTATAATCATGTATTCACAAATGGAGATATTGTTATAATCAATGCTCCTATGGGAAGAAAAATACAATTTGTAATAACTAGTACCAAACCTACAAAACCTGTTATTATCAATGAGGCTACAATCTTCAAAATTGGCTCGATGACAAAAGCTATTGATTCATCTGTTCCTCGAGTGACCTATGATGATTTAGGGGGCCTAAAAAAAGAAGTTCATAAAATAAGAGAGATGGTAGAATGGCCAATGAGGCACCCAGAACTTTTTGAAAAAATCGGAGTTGAACCACCCAAGGGAGTATTATTATATGGTCCTCCTGGTACAGGAAAAACTCTATTAGCTAAGGCTGTAGCAGGTGAAACAAACGCTAACTTCACCTATCTTAGTGGGCCAGAAATTATGGGAAAATACTATGGTGAAAGTGAAGAAAGACTCAGAGAATTTTTCAAGCAGGCTGAAGAAAATGCACCTAGCATAATTTTCATTGATGAAATAGATTCAATTGCTCCTAAACGTGAAGAGGTTACAGGTGAAGTTGAAAAGAGAATTGTATCTCAACTTCTAACTCTAATGGACGGAATGAAAAGTCGTGGTAAAGTAGTTGTTGTTGCTGCAACCAATAGACCTGATTCGATTGATCCTGCATTAAGAAGACCAGGTAGATTCGATAGAGAAATTGAGATTGGTATCCCAGATGAAGAAGGTAGAAAAGAAGTTCTTAACATTCACACCCGTGGCATGCCATTAGAAAAAGGAGTTGATATTAAACAAATTGCCAAAATAACGCATGGTTTTGTGGGTGCAGATCTTGAAATTCTTGCAAAAGAAGCTGCCATGAGAGCCTTACGAAGAATAAAGGAAACAGAAAAGATTGATTTTGATAATGAAATCTCTACAGAGATTCTAGAAAAAATTAGAATAACTAAAGAAGATTTTCGAGAAGCACTCAAAGAAGTAAGACCATCAGCTTTACGTGAGGTGTTAGTACAGACCCCTAACGTGACATGGGATGATGTTGGAGGTTTAGAATCTCTAAAAGAAGAACTTCGTGAATCAATTGAATGGCCACTCAAACACAAGGAAGCCTTTGACTATGTAGATGTAAAAACTCCAAAGGGAATTTTATTACATGGCCCACCTGGCACAGGAAAAACTTTGATAGCAAAGGCTGTAGCAAAAATGACCGAGTCTAACTTCATTAGTATCAAAGGTCCTGAATTATTATCAAAATGGGTTGGAGAATCTGAGAAGGGCGTTAGGGAGATATTTAGAAAAGCAAGACAAGCTGCTCCTTGTATAATATTTTTTGATGAGGTAGATGCTATAGTACCAAGAAGAGGAAGTGGAAGCTCTGGTTCACATGTTACTGAAAATGTAGTTTCACAAATCTTGACAGAAATAGATGGACTCGAAGAACTTCATAATGTTTTGATAATTGGAGCGACCAATAGACTTGACATAGTGGATCCCGCCATATTACGACCTGGTAGATTTGATCGTATTATTGAGGTCCCAATGCCAGATGCTAAAGGACGCGAAAACATTTTCAAAATCCATACTAAGAAAAAACCACTTGCAAAAGACGTAGACCTAGGAAAATTAGTTGCACACACTGATGGTTTTAGTGGTGCAGAAATAGCAGCAGTCGCAAACAGAGCTGGTATTACAGCCTTGAAGCGATATGTGAGTGGAAAATCAACATCTGTTAAAGAAATCGAAATTACACAAAAAGACTTGATGGATGCTATTGATAAGGTCAGACCAAAGACATCTAGAATAGAGGCACCGCTTGCACAAACTATCAAATAGGATAAAAACTAATTATCTAGGATAGTGATAAAAAATGGGATTGAAACTCTATTTAGATTTTGAACCATGTGATGAATGTAAGACAATAATGAAAGAGTTAGCTAGCCCTGAAATAATTTTTGGAGATGAAGATATTCGAAAGGATGAATCTGCTAAATTTCTAAGACACCTCACCTATAACCACAGCGAGGTAGTTCAAGCAGTAATGAAGGATCTTCCTAAACAGAAACGAAACCAAGAGTATGATTTTTTCAAATAGTAACAACTTAACAAAAAAATGTATAATGATAGTAAATGACTAAAGAAGCTATACTTTATGAAAAATTAGCAGATGACAAAGTGCGTTGTACTGCTTGTGCAAGGTATTGCGAAATAAAAAAAGATCAGATAGGACTTTGTGGAATAAGAGGCAATAAAGATGGGAAACTTGAGCTTTTTGTATATGGAAAAGTAATCGCTGGACATGTTGATCCTATAGAGAAAAAACCTGTAATACACTATTATCCAGGCTCCAAAATCTTTTCAATTGCTACTACTGGTTGCAATTGGCTTTGCAAGTATTGCCAAAACTCTGACATTAGTCAAAGAAGAAAGGTGGAAGGAGTTGATATGTCCCCAGAACAAGTTGCCGATACTGCAATACAATATGGAGCACAAGGGATCGCTTACACCTATAACGAACCCTCCATCTTCATAGAATTTGCCCGAGACTGTGGATTAGCTGCAAGAAAAAAAGGCTTGATGAATATCTTTGTTTCAAATGGTTATGATACTCCTCAAACCGTTAAGATGATGGGAGAATTTTTAGATGCTATCACAATCGATTTTAAGGGAAGCGCAGAACCAGAGTTTACAAGAAAATTTATTGGTGTTCCTAATCCTCAACCAATATTTGATACTCTATTAGAAATCAGAGATAAGACTAAGATTCATGTTGAGATTACTGATCTTATAGTACCAAAAGTTGGTGATAACTTGGAATATGCTAGAAAGCTTTCCAAATTTATTTATGATGAATTTGGCCCAGAAATGCCAATCCACTTCTTACGATTTCATCCTGATTACAAAATGATGGATTATGAATCAACCCCTGTTAAGACACTAGAAAAACACTATCAAATTGCTAAAGAAGAGGGACTAAAGTATGTCTATCTTGGAAATGTTCCAGGTCACCCATGGGAACATACCTACTGTTCAGAATGTAACCAGATTGTAGTCAAACGTTTTGGTTTTGATATTAGAGGATGGAATATGGACAAGAATAACAAATGTAAATTCTGTGGAAACCAGATTCCAATTATTGGTCCACTACACGAAAATTATAAACAAAATAGATTTCAATTTGTTACCTAAACTGCAATTGCCCTTACAGGAGAACCAGTTGCATCTTTAAGCTTCAATGGAAGAACGATTAACTTGAAGTGATCTCTTGAAATTTTTTCAAGATTACACAAGTTTTCCAAAATTAACACATTATTTTTTGAAAAAATCTGGTGAACAGAAAACTTTGTATCATTTCCCTTATCTATGCTTGGAGAATCAATCCCAACTAAATTGACCTTTTTTGATACCAAATATCTTGCAGCAGAGATGGACAAGCCAGGGTTTTTCTTGAAATAATATTGTTTTTGTAAATTTTTCTGCCAGCCTGTAGAAAAAACAATTGTTGAATTATTTTTAATTCTTGTAACCATTTTTTCAAACTTAATTATGTCAGATCTGGTGATTAATTGATTGGCTCCTTTCTGAATACGTATCAGAATTGCGTTAGAAACCAATCTAGTAAGCAAAATTTCATGTATCTTTTTTCCTTTTTCTATAAAATGAAAGGGGGCATCTAGGTGAGTTCCAGTGTGAGAGCTAAGAAAAAGTAATTCAAGATTATATCCATCAGATTTGATTTTTGACCACGAAATAAAATGAGGTCTTGGTGAGCCAGGAAATGTAGGAAGATCTTGAGAAATGGTAAGGGTTAGATCTACAGGCTTCACGAAGAAAAATATCACAACTAACTAATCAGTTTTGATACTCTAATGAAAGGTTAAATATCGTTTCTTGAAATTCTGAATGTGCCAACAGCATATGTTTTATTAAATTCAGATTTAGGTTCTGACGAAAAAATCATTTCAAATATTAAAGAAATTCTTGATAAGGAACCTAACATAGACTATGAAGTTCAGGGTGTTTACGGAGTATATGATATAGTATTAAAGATCACATCTAACAGTACAGACAATCTAAGATTAGTAATTACTAATAAAATTCGAAAAATAGAGAAGGTTCAATCAACACTTACAATGATGGTTATAGAAGAACAAGAAAGATTATAATTTTTTAATCTCTTCTACAACTCTTAGAATTTCTTCTTCTGTATTAAAAAAGTGAGGGGATGCTCTTAGAATTTTTTTGTCCAAAATTTCACGGACTGCTAAAATAATTCTTTTTGCTTCTAAATGTTCTATAACTCGTTGTGGAACTTGTCCATCTATTGAAAAAGAAACAATACTAGTTCTTTTTGATGGTTCTTCTGGTCCATACAAAGTGATCCCAGATATTTTAGCTAATTCATCACGCATTAAATTTGAAAGATTAATTATTTTTTTACGAATGTTAGTTAATCCAAATTGCAATAGATAGTTTATTGACTCCTCCAAACCTACAAAACCAACATAGTTACGAAAACCTGTTTGAAATTTGTCTGGCACATCTTTGTAAGCAAGCTTTGTCTTGTCATATACCATAGCTGATTCGCCTCCTATGGTAACTGGTTTAAGTAAATTACTAGATTCTTTATTACAATAAAAAATCCCAGTACCCATTGGGCCGCAAAGCCATTTGGAACCATTAAATGACATAAAATTACTTTTAGTTTTTTTAAAATCGTATTCCCCAAAACATCCTACCGTTTGAGCTGTATCAATAAAAAAAGGCACATTATTTTTCTTAAGATATTCTCCTATTTCTTCAACTGGAAGCACTGCTCCAGTATTATACAAAGCATGACTCAAGGCTATGCATTTAGTTTTTTTATCAACTAAATTTTGAAGTTCTTTAATTTCAAAAAACCCGTTTTGATCTATCTTTAAACTTCTTAATGAGAGCTTTTGTGATAAATTTAACCATGGATAATAATTAGCATGATGTTCATGTTCCATTCCCCTAATAATCACGTTAGAGTCTGAGTTAATTGAAAGACCGTTTGCAACAATGTTTATTCCGTCAGTAGTACTCTGCGTAAAAACAATCTCTTCAGGTTTACAATGTATCAAATTAGCAATAGATTTCCTGATTCTAATTAGAGTCTCTTTCAAAAAAACGTCAGAATCTAATGAATCTGGTCCCCTAGTACAGTAACTAATTAAAAAATTCTTCATTGCATAAATACTTGAAAAAGGCATTATTGAGACTGAGGCGTTATTCAAATAGATTTTTCCATCTTGGGGCAAATCTTCTGAAAAATTAGCTGAATCCAAATTCATTATTATATACGATAATGACTCATTTTGTGTTGGATAAAAATCCTCATCAAGAATATAATGAAAACCTATCTGATCTAATGAAAATTATGGAATTAATTCCACTGAACTCTATCATATACTCAGATCCTTTTTTAAAAATATATTTTCTAAATAAATTAATTTTAAAGACAAATACCCCAATTATTTATCTAGATTTTGATCTGTTGTACAGCGGATATGTTGTTTCTAACATAATTTCTTTACCACCAGGACTTACATTATATCGACCCACAAGAAATGAATGGATCCAAACCCTCAAAACCATCTT
>DATBIP010000001.1:0-6966 GCA_036556885.1 Nitrosopumilaceae archaeon | reverse complement strand
AGGGTAGGTTGACTACGTGTTACTGAGCCGTCTGCCTTGTATTGCTACAATGACTCACATGGCTTAGTACCAATCCGATAGCAGTCAGGTCCGGCAGGATCAACCGGATTCATTAGTTTAGAATTATTGAAGTACATATTTGTACTATATTGGAATTGACGGAATGCACATAATCTTCACATTTCAGATAAGATCATGTGATCATATCCTCATATTGTATGCGTAACTGGAGGCTCGAGAATCATAAAATGGCAAATACTACCATACTTCATCACAAGCGCCGCACTTGCGTTACGTATGCAAAAGGTCGATCATGTGAAATACATATAAACCATGCCAAGATTGCTCGATCTTTTGGGGTTTATGCGATCAAAGATATATGCGAAAAACACATCATTTGATGTTGGAAGACATTATTTCAGTTTACAAAAAAAAGACAAAGGGTTCTGCAAAGCTATTTGAAAAATCAAAAAAATATCATGTCGGCGGCGTCTCACACAACATTAGATTTTTTGAGCCGTATCCTTTTGTCACAAAATCAGCTGACGGAAAATTTCTAGAAGATGTAGATTCTAACAAGTATACAGATTATTGGATGGGACACTGGAGTCTTATTTTGGGCCATGCCCCAAGTCCTGTAAAACAGGCAGTCAAAAAACAGCTAAAAAAAGGATGGATGTATGGGACTGTAAACAGAGCAACAATTCAGCTATCAGAGCTAATCCAAAGGGCAGTCCCAGTTGCAGAAAAAATCCGTTATGTTACCTCTGGGACAGAGGCCACAATGTATGCAGTAAGATTGGCAAGAACGGTAACTGGAAAAAAGACCATAGTTAAAATCGATGGAGGATGGCACGGCTATACTTCGGATTTGCTAAAAACTGTAAACTGGCCTTTTGATGTTTCAGAAAGTAGCGGTCTAGTTGATGAAAAGCATGTGGTCTCAATGCCTCTAAATAATTTGGAAAAATCACTTGATGTGCTAAGAGCAGTCAAAGATGATTTAGCTTGCACCATTATAGAGCCAGTACTTGGAGGAGGTGGATGCATTCCTGCAGATGAGGATTATCTAAAAGGAATTCAGGAATTTGTCCAAAAAAATAATTCGTTATTTATCCTTGATGAAATTGTAACAGGATTTCGATTCAGGTTTGGGTGCCTTTATCCGACAATGAAGCTTGACCCAGATATTGTCACTTTGGGAAAAATTGTTGGAGGGGGTTTTCCAGTTGGTGTTATTTGTGGAAGGTCTGAAATCATGGAACATGCAAATACTGCAAAGCATGGCAAGTCAGAAAGATCATACATTGGGGGCGGAACATTTTCAGCAAATCCTGCAACAATGACTGCAGGTCATGCAACATTATCAACTCTACAAAAAAAGAGGACCATTTATTCAAAAATTGACAAGCTTGGAGAAATGGCAAGAAAGCAACTCCAAAAGGTCTTTGATGGCAAAGTCATTGTTACTGGAAAAGGTTCTTTGTTTATGACGCACTTTGTAAAAGACGGAATCACCCAAATCAACAATGCGGCAGATGCTGCAAATTGCGATGTAAAGCAACTTCAGAAATATCACTTTGAGATGATTGCAAGAGACGGCATTTTCTTTTTGCCTGGAAAACTTGGGGCAATATCAAATGCCCATTCGGATACTGACATCAAAAAGATGATTTCCGCATCTAGTCGTTTTTGCGCAACTCTGTAGTGTGCCAAAAACTACGAAAGCCTATTTAACTTCCTTATTTTCTTTTCATTTGTGAAGAGTTCATTCATCATTACACTTTTAGCCGCAGTTTTTCTCATTTCCATCCAAACAAATTATGCATCGGCAATAACCACCTATACCATCAATATCCCAACTGGAGCTGGTAGTCCTGAGGCACCATATTTTTGGCAAAGCGAAAAGGATGGAGGCACTGATGGAAAAATCACCATAGCAATACATGATTATGTAAATTGGGAAAACGCAGATACTGTAGCCCATACTATAACATCTGGCAATCCAAAGGATGGGCCAGATGGAAAATTTGATAGTTATTTGATAGAGCCTGGTGCATCCTTTATTCATCAATTTTCAGAAGCTGGAACCTACCCATATTTTGACACGGTACATCCTTGGATGACTGGAGTTGTAATTGTAGAATCAGCTACGAAGATAATTCCAAAAGTTGGCTCTGATGTGGGAGATGGAAAAACTACATTTGATGTAGAGTATGAATTTAACAGACTGGTTGCTTCAGCAAGAATTGAGGAAAGCCAAAAATCAATTACCTTTGAACTAGTTGGCAAACCAACAAGCGAGGACAATACGCTAACATTGATGCTTCCAAAAACTTTGATCAATGGACCGTATATTATCTGGGCAGATGGCAGACAAGTCACCGATTTTCAAATGTCTGAAGAGGGCGGAATTAATGAAGTAAAAATTCCACTCAATTCAAAATCTGAGCGAGTCACCATTACTGGTACATCTGTAGTTCCAGAGTTTGGGCCAATTGCCATGGCAATTTTTGCAGCTGGAGTTTTTGGAATAATTGCAATATCATTGAGAGCTCAAAAATTTTTCAGGCCAAATGCTAGTTTATGAAAGAAGATAAACCAAAAAAACTTACCAATACAAAAAAGGAATACGAGGACGCCCTAGCAACTGCAGATCCTACCAAAATTTCTGAAAATGATTTAGAAAAAATGGCAAAAGAGGCAATAAAGAAATTCAAGTCTCTTAGCTAATCCAAACTTTCATTATCTGGTTTTTTCAAAAAACATTGTGAGCCCGTTTGGCAAGCCAAAAGCAGCTGAGGATATCATTTATCATGCAATGTCATTTCTTGAAAAAAATCAACCAAAGGCTGCAGTCAATATTTTCAACCAGGTTCTCAAAGATGATCCAAAAAATATTGAGGCATTGTATAACAAGGGACTTGCACTAAACCAAATGAGAAAATATCAGGATGCCATTACCTCATTTGACAAGGTTTTAGAAATAAAACCAAATGATGCGCCCTCGCTTAACAACCGCGCAATTGCTTTAGCAGAAATGGGAAACACGGAAGACGCCCAAGTATACTATGACAGGGCAATAAAATCAGACCCAAAATATGCTGCAGCCCACTACAACAAGGGCGTGCTTTATGACAAGCTTGGAAAAACTGATGAGGCAATGACCTGTCTAGATGAGGCAATCAAGCTTGACCCAAGAAGTCCAAACTCGCGATTTTACAAGGGAATCATTTTTGGAAGGCTAAAAAGACACGAGGAGGCCCTGAACTGTTTTTCAAATATTTGTCATTCGCATCCTCAACACATGGATGCACTATTTCACAAGGGAATTGAATTGGCAGAGCTTGGAAACCACAAACAAGCTATTGAAATCTTTGATAAGATTCTCTCAAAGCACAAAGATAATGTCAATGTAATTTATGCAAAATCAAGAAGCAAGGCTGCCATGGGAGAAATTGACCAGTCCTATGAATTATTAAAAAAAGCAGTATCAAAAAATCCCAAGGCAATCAAACAGTGGGCAAAGCAGGAAAAAATTTTTGAGAGTCTTTTAGAAGATGAGCGATTCCGAAGAATTATCAAGTAATTTTTAATTTTTTGAAAATACGCCGTAGATAATGGCATCTGTACTTCCCGCTGGAACAAAAGCGGTTGCAGTAACTTTTCCATAAACGGTATGCTCTACAACTAGATCAATGAAATGTGGGGTAGCCGAAGCATCCATTATAGTAGTTTCAAAACTTGAAGAGAAATATTGACCAGTAAAGAGAACCTGTGCTTCATTTCTAATTTGAACAGTAACACTCGTGGTTTTTCTGGAAGTGTCGTCATATTCCATCGATACTCTATTGTCTGACTGTTTTTTGGTTTTTAGAAATAGAGTGTCAAATGAGACATTGCTGTTGATGGGCGGAATGTTGACTGGATTTTGAATAATTGGAGTTACAGGATTGGAATTTCCATTATTGTTTGTTGTTTGAGTATTTCCACTTCCACCTCCTCCGCCAGACGTTGCAGCAGGTGATGATTTTTGTCCGTTTAGTTTTCCAAAAAAGATTTCCTCTTCGGGTTGCGTGGAGGTTTTGTTTTTTTCCTGTTTTGATAAAAATACATCTGCAGAAAAACCCAAACTCTCTATTTTTTCGCCTACAAAGGCAAATGCATTTTGGATATTATTTGTAAGAGCGTCAGCTGTATCTTCCACTGGGTCTGTTAATTCCCTAGTGACTTTTGCTCCTTCATTCGGAATTTTCCAAAAAAAGTCAAAACTGCTTGGGGATACAAGTACTGCAATAACAATAACTACTAGAGAAATTAGTAGGATTTTTTTTAGCATCACATGAATTTAGGAAAACTCCTTTTTACAGAAGAACTAAACATTTTGATCGATTTGGCTTGAATTTTCTTGATTTCAATTTTTGCCATCTTGACAAAATCTACTAATTCGATACGCAAATTCCCGTTATAACCCGATAAAACTAGGCAAATTATTTTTAACATAGTACAGTTATTCAAAATTAGTGAATGATTACCAAGCATATCAAACACTAAACCTGGAATCTAGTGCATCATTTGATGATGTCAAATATGCCTACAGAAAGTTGGCACTTGAGCTACATCCTGACAAAAATTCAAGCGAGCGCGACGGTGTAAAATTCAAATCAGTTACAGCAGCTTATCATTTTCTCAAAAACAACCACAAGCGAAGCAACCAGTCACCAAAATGGAGTTACAAAAATACTCAGACAAAAACTGAACAAACATTCAAACAGAAAAAACCACAGTGGGGTGCAGGTCCTAATGCAAGAACTCCAGAGGAAGACTGGTCAAGGTTTACAAAAGATTTTGAAGAAGAAAATCCTAACTTTTGGAAAAAATATGAGGAAGAGTTTTGGAAAAATTATGATACCAAAATAAATGGCAAAGAGGAATTCAAAAAACAAAGCAAAAAAAACTCTGAACCTGAGATAAATTTCTCAGTGAATGTTGACCCATCATTGTGCATAGCATGCTGCAGCTGTGAGACCATTGCACCGGATGTCTTTGTTATAGACAGGCTGACAAAAATGAATCCCAAATCAAGGGTGTATAATGAAAGAGGGGCATCATTTAACACAGTAATGAATGCCGCAGAAACTTGCCCTACTCGTGCAATCAACGTTGATGACAAGGATGCAAAAAAGAGAATCTATCCCTGGTAGCTACTTTAATTTCTGATAGATTTGGTTAATTTCATTTTCTGATAGTTTTGGACGGTTAGAAAACATGCTGTGAACTGGTCCGGCTTGATCCTCTTGGCTTCTGGGAATCAAGTGCACATGAACATGTGGAACCTCTTGCCCGCTTTTTTTGCCATTATGAACCGCAACTAGCGTTGCATCCGTAAGCTTGTCAACCTTAGCAATTACTTTGCGAACTGTTTCAAACAAGTCGGAGTTTTCCTTTTGAGAAATGTCTTGAATCTTTTCGTAATGCTTTTTTGGAATTACAAGTGAGTGGCCTTTTGTGAGAGGAAACGCATCCAGAAATGCAAGGGAGTGTTCTGTTTCTGCAATTATTTTAGCAGGAATTTCTTTTTTTACTATTCTACAAAAGATACAGTCCACTGCCATACTCTGAGACTGGTTTTATTAAATTAATAATATTTGTCAAGGAACGATTGTAGCCCATGCAAGACCTTTGCCATATTTTAGTTGGACAGGAGTGCCAGGTTCCAGATAGCAGTTTTGAATTGTTTTTGGAATTTGATCCTCCGTGTTTGCATAACATGTACCATCGGAGCTTGAAATGATCATAGAGTACTCGTAAACATCTTCCCGAATTAAATTCCAGAAAGGAAACACCACAGTAGACATGATGACTCCAGCAAGTATTATTGCTCCACCAAATATTGCGCCATACTTTTGGGATTCTGTAAGCTCAACCAATCTACCACAGGCCTCCATCTGAGCCAGCTCCTGTTCCGTCCAATTTTTTTTCTGGCACATTTCCATGAGCTTTTTTCAGATGTCGCTTTAGTCTTTCAGGGTCATGTAGGTCTAGGCCACACACTTTACATTTTGTGGTATTCTTGTCATCTTTTTTTCTAAATAGTCCCAAGTTAATTTTAAAAATTTGAATTATATTATAAGCTATGCGGAGTGTCTAAAATTATAAAAAATCACTAGCCATGATACAATTGTATCAAGACTCTCGCTTACATGCAGGACAACCCAGAGTCATCGGATAAGGACGTTGATGCTTGTTACAGTATGCCATATTGTCGTCGCTTTTTTTGGATTTCATAATTTACTATTAGATTTCCTATCTCATAAAGTATGATGGGTTTATTGAAAAATAAGATGAAACTTAGATTTGGATTACGCCTGTTTCTACCAAAAATGTGATTCCCTGCAGGAACTCATCATCTGATATTAGTCCCTCACTCCACCATTGTGCGTTATTGCGAATCCAGTCAGGAATTGATGCCGTATCAGGATTGGGCAGTCCAACTGCCTCATAGATTGTATATTCAGGATAGTTTCTATCAAACCAGTCCTTGTAGGACTGCTCATTGGTATATCGTTGAATGTAGTGATATGGATCCTCCTGCGGGTCAACAAAGCTTGGAATTGGTTTTGGCTCTGGTAGGTTTAGAATAACGATGATATTATTTTCAATCAAGTATTCGATTCCTTTTAGAAATTCAGTGTCCCCGATTTGATTATCAGACCACCATGCAGCGTTGTTTCGTATCCACTCTGGAACCAGTTGTTTTTGTGCAGGCTGTGCATATGATATGCTACCACCTACTGTGAAGATTGCCTTTAATGGACTGGCCAAATGATTCTCAGACTTTACAAAATGAGAATAGTTTGTTGGGTCATTCTCATCAAGGACATGTTGTGGGAGTAGAGTCAGATATGCATCAACTTGATATTTTTTTTCAGAATCAAATGAGAAGGAAACTGCTGGGCTAAGAGT